>JBPCTU010000631.1:0-3847 GCA_051011515.1 Acidimicrobiales bacterium | reverse complement strand
GCCTGGTTGGCGATCGCCTCGTCGAGGGCGTCGCGTTGTGCGAGGAGTTCGTCGATGGTGAGGTCGACGCGGATGGAGAGCTCTTGTTGGTCGTTGTAGTTCTCGACGTCGTCCATCGCCGTGATGCCGGTTGGTTCATCCGAGATGTACAAACCGACTGCGGTCTCCTGGAGAACCTTGATCACCAGGGCGAGGTCTTGTTGCAAACCTGCGAGAATTGCCTTCGCAGCGTCCAGATCGGCTTCGAGGGCAGTGATCTCTTCCTCGACCAGGCCGATGTCATCGATCACCACGCGCCTCTCGATTACGGCCTCCTCACTCTTTCGGTAGAGGGCAGTGCTGCGTTTTGTCGTCCTGACGATGTCGTCAACGAGGTTCAAGAGGTCCTGGCGGGATTCTTCGGCCCGGACTCCGCGCACCACCAGCAGCGAGAGTGCGGGATGTGTTGTTGTGGTGTCGTACCAGGTGTCGATGAAGCCGACGGCTGTGAGGGCCGCCCGCAGCTCGGCATCAACGGCCGCTGGGGCCGGGGTCACGAGGTTCGCAAGTGACACCTGTTCGGGTTCGGGCTCAGGGGGCGGGCAATTCCCTCCGTTCGAGTCACCTTTCCCTCCGCCTGGTTTGTCGCCGTCAGCGTCGTCGGCTCGTTGAGACTTCTTGCCGGAACCGCCGGGATCACATTCCTGCGGCTCCGGGGACTTCTTGCCATCGTTCTTCTTCTGCCCCTTCTTGCCACTGTCCTGAGCGAGAGCTTGGGCTTGGGGCTCGTCGAGCAGAACGTTCGGGACGAGGGGCGCCGTGACGACGAGTGCCAGCACAGCTACGAGCGCGCGAGTCAACGTGAGGCGGATCGTCACACCACATACATCGGCATCGCTGCCGACACCTTGATCGGAAATCGACCCCGATGACCAGGGTTTCCGGTGGTGGAGGGGGAGTCAGTTCAGGCTCGGATCGATCGGATAGTTGGCCAGCCACGCCATGGGGCCCGGTTGTCTGCCCAGCACCATCGACCACAGCTCAGCGGGGTCCGACATCAGAGCATCGTGAGGGTCGGCTTCCAGCACGAACCAGGCATCGAGTGCCAGCTCTGACTCCAACTGGCCCGGACCCCATCCGCTATATCCGGCGAAAACCCGAATCTCCTCGAGTTCGATGCCCAACTCCTCCGGCTCCATATTGAGGTCTACTGTGCCGAGGTTTGCCGAGATGAGTCGGAAGGTGTCGTTGGCCCCGCTCAAGGCAGTGCCGAGGCAGATCACGGATTCGGGAGAAACTGGTCCACCGAGGAAGAAATTGGCCGGCCGGGCACAACAGAAACTCCATTGAGGCAGCATCTCGGCGACCTCGGTTTCGGTGGGGTGGTTGAGAACCAAACCGAGTGCTGCCGTCGAGTCGTGCTCGAGCATGAGAATTACGGAGCGCTCGAAGTTCGGGTCACCGATCAACGGGCTCGCTACCAGCAGCTTCCCAGCGGTCGATTGCACCGGGCTGAACTAGTCCCGCTTGTGGGTCACAGCTGCGCGACGACGTAGTCGAGGCAGTGGGTCAAGGCGAGGACGTCGTCGGGATCGACGCCTGGGAACATCGAAACACGGAGTTGGTTCCGGCCGAGCTTGCGATATCCGCCGATGTCGTGGATGCCGTTGGCCGAACACGCGGCCATCACGTCGTCGGCGGGGTATTGGTCGTCGAGGTCGATGGTTGCGACGACCGAGCTGCGCAGGGCCGGTTCATCCACGTACGGCGTTGCATAAGGAGACGCTTCGGCCCACCCGTAGATGGTCTCGGCCGATCGGTCTGACCGGCCCGCCGACCATTCGAGGCCGCCGTTGCTGTTGAACCACTCGATCTGATTGACCGCCAGAAAGACCGTGGCCAGGGCAGGCGTGTTGTAGGTCTGGTTCTTGCGGCTGTTGTCGAGGGCGATGCCCAGGTCGATGCTCGCTGGGCGCCAGCGGTCAGAGGCAGCGAGCCGCTCGATCCTCTCGATCGCTGCCGGTGAACAGGCAGCCAACCAGAGTCCGCCATCGGAGCCGAAACACTTCTGTGGAGCGAAGTAGTAACAATCGACCTCGGTGGGATCCCAGCGCAAGCCACCGGCAGCCGATGTGGCGTCCACGGCTACCAGCTGATCGGCTGATCCTTCCGCAGCGGGCCGTTGAAGCTCGACGGCCACGCCGGTTGAGGTCTCGTTGTGTGTCAGGGCGTAGACGTCCACCTCGGACGGGCGAGGTTGGGGGGCCGTGCCTGGCTCGGACTCGATGATCTCCGGTGAGTCGAGATGTGGGGCAGCCTCAGTGACTTTCGCGAACTTCGAGGAAAACTCCCCGAAGACCATGTGCTGGCTCCGACGTTCGATGAGACCGAACGAGGCGGCATCCCAGAACACTGTCGTTCCACCGTTGCCGAGCACGATTTCCCAGCCGTCGGGTAGGGCGAACAGTTCGACCAGTCCTTCGCGTAGCCGACCCACCATGTCCTTCACTCGAGCCTGGCGATGGCTGGTGCCCATGTAGGACGCCGCTTCACGGGCCAATGCGTCTACGGCCTCTTGTCTGACGACAGATGGCCCCACGCAGAAGCGGCCGTCGGCAGGTAGTAGGTCGGAGGGGATCTGGATGTCTGATGGCGCGGCCATTGTTTGAACGCTATCCGAGACCCGAGTTGCTTTCTTCGCTTTCGGAAGTCCGATGGTGGAAGGCGACGATTGTGGCAGCATCATGGTGCCGTTCAGTTGCAACTTGTCGAAGGGGTATCAGTTGTCAAGCGAATCCCGCGTCTCTCGTAGGGTCGGGTCGATAGCGCCGTCGGCGACTCTGGCCGTGACCAACAAAGCCAAAGCGCTGAGGGCTGCCGGTCAGCCGGTCATTGGTTTCGGGGCCGGTGAGCCTGACTTCCCGACGCCCCAACACATCGTCGATGCTGCGGTCGCTGCTTGCGCCGACCCGGTCAATCACCGTTACGGGCCCGCCGCCGGATTGCCCGAACTCCGAGAAGCGATCGCGGTCAAGACCAAACGCGATTCGGGTTTCGAGACTGCGGCCGAGAACGTCGTTGTCACCAACGGTGGCAAACACGCCGTCTACAACATCATGCAGGTGCTCCTCGATGCGGGAGACGACGTGTTGCTTCCGGCGCCGTATTGGACCACGTACCCGGAGCCGATTGGACTGGCCGGCGCTGCTACGACCGTCGTGCCGACTGACGAGCGCAGTGGTTATCGCGTCACGGTCGACCAACTGGAGGCGGCTCGGTCGTCCCGGACCAAGGCCTTGATTTTCGTCTCTCCGTCGAACCCGACCGGAGCGGTGTACCCACGCGAAGAGATCGAGGCGATAGGTCAGTGGGCCGTCGAGAACGATGTCTGGGTGATCACCGACGAGATCTACGAGCACCTTGTCTACGGCGACAACGAACATCACTCGATGCCGGTGGTTGTCCCCGAACTCGCCGATCAGTGTGTCGTGTTGAACGGCGTAGCCAAGACCTATGCGATGACGGGCTGGCGTGTCGGCTGGATCATCGCGCCCCTCGACATCGCCAAGGCATCATCGACCTTGCAGAGTCACCAGACATCAAATGTCGCCAACGTGAGCCAGCGGGCCGCGCTAGCTGCAGTCTCCGGTCCTCTCGACGCCGTCTACGAGATGCGTGAGGCCTTCGATCGCCGGCGAAAGGTCATGTACGCCGCGCTCAGCGACATCGCTGGTGTGACCTGCCCTGAGCCCCAAGGGGCCTTCTATGCGTTCCCCAGCTTCAAGGATGTCCTGGGCCGCGAGATGGGTGGCGCGACTCCGGCGACAACCGTGGAGTTGGCTGACCTGATGTTGGAACAGGCTCAAGT
>JBPCTU010000630.1:0-7964 GCA_051011515.1 Acidimicrobiales bacterium | reverse complement strand
TGTACATGATGTCGCAGCTCTTCCCCGGTGCCGATCCGGACACCTCGGTGACTGTGCAGACCTTCTTGGCGGTTGGTGAGGTGGACGACGAGCGCGCCGAGCAGATCGACAAGATGATGGCCTTCCTTGACCACGTGGTCCGCGACGAGGACTACTACACCGGCAACGGCATCCAGGCCGCGGTGAAGACACAGATACGGAAGGACTTTCTGTTCGGGCGCAACGAGACGGGTGGGCAGCGGTTCCACAGCTGGATCGAGGCGTTGGTGAACACCTCTGATGACGACCTGAAAGGCCTGTTCGAGCGCGGCGTCCCGCTCCCCGGCCAAGAGTAAACGGCGCCGGGCGACGAGCCCTCAGCTACCAGGTCAGCAGTACGGTTGGTGGGGATTTCCCCACCCCTAAGACGGCGGTCGGCCCCATTGGGCTGGAGCCGCCGGAGTTGGACGATTGCGGTATGCATTCGACACTCACACCAGACACATCCGCGCCCCCGGCAACCGACCGAATCCGAGCGGTACAGCGGTCCGCCGGCTCCTGGGAACCGATAGGCACGCCTACGGCGTTCGTCGAGGCCCGCGACCTGACGAGAGTCTGGGGCCGCGGCGATGGAGCGCAAACCGCTGTTGATCGAGTCAGCCTCGACCTCTACCCGGGTGAGATCGTTTCGATAGTTGGGCCCTCGGGGAGCGGAAAGTCGACGTTGGGTGCGCTGCTGGCCGGCCTGGACCGTCCGACCTCCGGTTCCATCATCAGCGCCGGGAAACGGCTGGATGCCATGAAGGACGACGCATTGGCTCGCTGGCGAGCCTCGAACGTCGGCATAGTTTTCCAGGACTTCCACTTGCTACCCACGCTCACCGCCCGCGAAAACGTCGAGTTGGCACTGAAGCTCAAGGGCCAGCGTCGGCGGAGGAAGGCAGCGGCCTTGGCTGCTCTTGCGTCGGTCGGGCTGGAGAACCGGGCTGATCGACTTCCCTCACAGATGTCGGGCGGCGAGCAGCAGCGAGTTGGCATCGCCCGGGCGCTGTCGGTGAAGCCGAACCTGTTGGTAGCCGACGAGCCGACTGGCAGTCTCGACCAATCGTCGGGACAGAAAGTCTTCGAGTTGCTGCTCGATGCCGGATCTTCCGGCACAACCGTTGTGTTCATCACCCATGACATGGCGTTGGGCATGGCCGCCTCGAGGGTGATCCACATGACCGACGGTCGGATCAGTGACATTCGTGTGGGGGAGGGCCGATGAGAGCACTCCTCAGCGGGCTTCGCCGAGCCCCTGTGCGGATACTGGCATCGATCACCGCGATTGGTTTGGCCATTGCCGCGATCGGTGTGTTCGCCGTGCCGGCGGTCGCGTCGGACACTTTGCGTGACCTGGCGATCGAGGACCGTGTGGCCCATGTAGCCATGGACACTCGGAACATCAGCGATGGCGCCATCGCGGAGATTCGCGAGCTCCCCGGTGTCATCGGTGTGGAGGCGCGTCCCGCAGCGGTTGTCGATACTCCTGACCATGGTCGACTTCAAGTAGTCGGGTTCGATCCCGACTCTCAGGCCATCAACCTCGTAGCCGCCGACGTCGGGCGCCTTCCGCAACCGGGCGAAGCGCTCGTCTCCGAAGGTGTGGCCGAGATCGGCAGCACCGTCACAGCGGCGGGGACCGAGTTCATGGTTGTTGGAGAGGGCGACACTGCGTGGTGGTCGGGCACCGACTCGATGTTCGTAGTCACCGCCGATGCCGCCACCCTGGTCGGGGATGGCGAGCGTCTGTTGTTGCGCCACCAGGATCCGGGAGAGCAGAACCTTGATGCGACTGTCGATTCCGTGCGGGCCGCTCTTGCCACACACGACGGTCAGATCGTGTCCTTCCCCGAGGTTCTACCGGACAACCGACACCCGATCGAAGAGGATCTGGTTCAGATCAGCACGATGATCGGCTTGTTGGGCGTCGTGGCTGCGATCGTCGCGCTGGTATTGCTCGCGTCGACTACCTCAACGCTCATCGTCGAGCGGACGCGCGAGGTCGCGACCATGCGGGCCATGGGGGCTCGGCGACGGCCACTGAGGCGTCGTCTGCGGCGCCTCGCCGTAGGTGTTTCCGCCGCAGGGTTGATCGTAGGAATCCCCTTGGGCGTGTTGGTTGCGAACCTCGTTGCCCGCATGGTTCTCGAGCGTTTCGTCGGGGTAACGCCCGACATTGGATTCTCCCCAACGGTGATGGCGGCTTCAGCAGCCTTCGCGCTCGGTGGAGCCTGGCTTGTGTCATGGAGGGCGGCGAGAAAGGTCACGAAACTGCCGCTCGCCGAGGCGCTCCGGGACAAGCAGGGCGATGCATGGGGCAGAAGGTGGACGGATCGGCTCATATCGAGACTGCGGATGGGCGGACTCTTGTCGAGACTCGCGTTCCGCAACACCGCCCGCCGGAGGGCACGCGCCATAGCCACTGGGACCCAGGTCGCCGGAGGCGTAGCAGCGGTAATCGTCGTGGCGAGCCTCGCAGCGTCGGTCAACGACTTCAACGCCGCGGAGACCGAGCCTTGGCAATGGGACTCGCGATCGATCGCTGCGACACCCGGCACTGGGTTCGGGATCGACGACTTCGGAGACGAGGGGATCGAGAGCGCTATCACGACCCTGGGGGAGGTCGGAGAATGGGAGGTTGAGATCGTCGGATTAGAGCCTGAGACGACCATGGTCGATACCTCTGTCGAGGGTGGCCGCTGGCTCGATTCGAGCCGTGGAGTCGTTGTCTCGAAGGGATTTGCCGAGCATCAGGGTCTCGCTGTTGGCGAAACAGTGGACGTCGCGTTGGCGTCTGGTTCCGAGAGTTACCCCGTGGTCGGCCTTCATCGGTCCAGGTCGCGGGAGATCTATGTGCCGATAGACGTCCTTGCGACGGACATGGGCGATCCGACCTCAGCGAACACCCTCTACGCGACCGGTGTTGACCTTCCGGATCCTGGTGTGGCGATGGATACCACAACCGTGCAGGACATGAGTGCGGAGGACGCCGCGGCCAGAGACGCCATCGTTGCGATCTTCGGGGTGATCGGGTTGATCGTGGCTGGTGTCGCGGCCCTTGGCGTGATGTCTTTGATGGCGGTCAGCTTGCATGAGCGCCGCCATGAGGTAGCGGCGATGGCGGCGATCGGCGCTCGACGAAGCGACGTGAGGCGCGTCCTGTTGTTCGAACTGGTGCCGCTGGCTCTGGTCGGTGCAGCGGTCGGCGTGGCTGGCGGTTGGTTCGGAGCTCAAGCGATCATCTCGGCATTCGAGGCATCGAGCGCTGTCGAGATCGGAACGACCTTTGCCTCGGTAGCGGTGTTGCCGGCGGTCGTCGGAGCGGTAGCCATCGTGAGCCTGGTAGCCGTGTTTGCGGCCCGGCGTGCAACCACTCGCCCTCCAGCCGCGATGCTGCGTGCAGCAGCATGACCATGAAATGGGAGACTGGCAGCATGCCCGGACCGATCGAAGCAGACTCTCGCGGTTCAGTCCGCGAGGTCAGCCAATGGTGGTTCGCGGCGCTGGCCGACCGAGACGCCTACGTCGGTCTGGGATACCTGGGAGTGTCGGCGGCGGTGTCGACACTCCTGTGGGTCGCCGCAGTGGCGTTGCTTTCTGCGAGCCTCCCCTTGGTGGTCATCCTCATCGGGGTTCCGTTGACCATTGGTGTCCACGGAATCTTTTGGCGGATGGCCCACCTCGAGCGCCGCCGCGCCGGTTGGCTCGGCGCCACCATCGGCTCGCCAACTCCCCGGCCGTCAGCCGGCGGATTGAGCGGCCTTCGCGACCGTTTCACCGACCCGGTGAGGTGGCGGGTGGTCGGTTACTTCCTGCTCGCGCCTTTCGTTTACTGGGCCTTGCTTGTATTGGCCATCGTCAGTTGGGGAGTGCCGCTCTACCTACTCACCCTGCCGCTCTGGGGCTGGGCGGTCGGTATGGGGCCCCTGGGCATGTTGGTGGCACCCTTGGCAGGTGCTGCACTCCTGGGCGGGTCACCCCGAGCGACCAAGTTCGTGACGGGTCTCTCCGTTCGGTTCGTGAGGCGATTTCTCGGTCCCGACCAGGTCGCCGAGATGCAAGCCCAGGTGGACGCGCTCTCGGCCAACCGGCAAGAAATCTTGTCGGCGGTTGCGTCGGAGCGGCGCCGCATCGAACGCAACCTGCACGATGGTGTCCAGCAACAGCTGGTTGCCATGGGCATCGAGATGAGCCTTGCTGCGTCAAAGCTGAACGACGACCCCGAGGCCGCTCGCCAGTTGTTGGCTGATGCTCAGGAGAAGAACCGGGCCAGCATCGGTGAACTCCGAACGATCGGTCGAGGTCTGCACCCGGCAATCCTCGACGACCGGGGCCTCGATGCAGCTTTGTCAGCAGTCGTCGCCTCGGCCACGGTTCCCATCTCCCTGCACGTGGACCCAGACCTCGAATGCCCGATCGACAGCGCGGAGACCGCCTACTTCGTCGTCTCTGAAGCGGTGGTAAACATCATGAAACACTCTGCCGCCCGGACCGGGTCGATACATGTCAGCCAGAACGATGCTGGGATGCAGATTGTTGTCAACGACGACGGGCACGGTGGTGCTGACCCAAGGCGCGGCACTGGACTGGCCGGCATGGAAGCCCGTGTACGTGGGGTTGACGGACGTATCGATCTGACGTCGCCTGCCGGTGGCCCGACGAGACTTGTTGTGGAGATCCCTTATGGCTGATGCGCCGCTACGGGTGGTTATCGCCGACGACTCGGTGCTCTTGCGAGATGGGTTGGTCCGACTGTTGGACGAGTCCGGTTTCGAGGTCGTAGGAGCGGTCGGAGACGCCGAGGCGCTACACCCACTGGTCGATGAGACCGACCCCGACTTGGTCGTGGTCGACGTGCGCATGCCGCCTACCTTCACCGATGAAGGTGTGCAGGCAGCCCTCGAGTTGCGTCGCCGGAGACCGTCGCAGGCCATCGTCGTGCTGTCGCAGTATGTCGAGGAGAGATACGCCGCGGATCTGTTGACTGACGACGGTGCAGGCGTCGGGTACCTGCTGAAGGACCGCGTGGTCGACATCGCCGAATTCGTGGCGGCGCTCGAACGTGTGGCTCTGGGTGGGAGCGCCGTGGATGGAGAGGTCGTGAAACAAATCTTGGGTCGCAGCCGGCGAACCGCCGAACTAGAACGCCTGACCCCCCGCGAGTTGGAGGTTTTGGCCGCGATGGCCGAAGGCCTGTCCAATGGTGGTGTCGGCGAGAAGCTGGTGATTTCTCAGGGCGCGGTGGAAAAACACGTAGGAAACGTGTTCATGAAGTTGGGCTTGGAGCCTGGAGACTCAGCGCACCGGCGGGTTCTCGCCGTGCTCGCGTTCTTGGACCACCGCTCGTCGTAACTCGAAGCGGGATCAGCGGGTTGTCAGTCTGATTCCTCTGTGGCTGCCTGCATGAACTGCCCCGACATGTCGGCTGGTCCCTTGTAGAGGGCGGTGAGGGTGCGTGTCGAGAAGAGCCACTCGCCATCGACGAGCACGTACTCGTCGTCGTAGTAGCCATACATCGCAATTGTCCCGGTCTCGAGGGCCAGAAACTCTCCTACGTACCAACGGCCAGTCCCGGTGCCTCCGGCTTCGTCCAGCTCGGCCGTGCCGTTGAAGTAAACGTGGAACACCGCAGGCATCCCGGACATGATCTTGGACCAGGTTTCGCCGATTGTTTCGCGGCCTTCGATCCGGCCCCGTCCCGGCATTTCCCATATGCCGTCCGGCGCCCACGTGTTTGCCCACTGCTCGGGATCGAATCGGCACACGGCGTCGGCGTAGCGGTGCAGTAGGTTTCTGATGGCGTCCATGGTGTCCTCCGGCTGGGTGTCTGGAACCTAGAGCGCGCGAGCAACGGGTGCCAACGGTGACTTCGGAGTTGGGCCTTGCTCGCGACGGCCGGAGATCACTGGCTGATCGGTATCCACTCGTGAGCAGCGTCGTCGAATTCCATCCACTGTTCGAGAACGGGGTCCCACTGGATGTACGCGTTGCGGGCTGTGTCCCACATCGGGCCAGTCACTCCGTCTCCGGGTGAGGTGGCCGGCGGGGGAGATGACGCGCTCGAGCCCGGTGTCAGGCCCGGAACGTGTGGAGGTGTGCCGACCGATCGTTTGGCCACGACGAGAGTGTTCGCCGCCATGTCGCCCACGCGACGGTGTCCCTTGCTCGAGAGCCCCGTGATGAACCCGACCAAAGGGAATCCGAAAGGCTGGGCATCGACGACCCACATCAGCGTCCGACCCAGGCACTTGCCGAGACCGGCAAGACGGCCCGAGCGACCGTCTATCACCCGCAGGCCCATGATCAGTTTGCCTGGTGTGCCGCCCGTCACGCCCTGGACCAGCCACCCCATGGCCAGCCACCACCCGATGCCAATCAACAGGACTGCCGATGCCCGTCCGTCATCGGCAAAGTACACCGTGTCGCCGGCGTAGAAACACAACGCCGGTGACCCCTCGAGGCCGCAAGGATCGACCTCGGCTTCAATGGTTTGAGCCAGCGCGAGGAAGCCGACCACCGAGACAATGACGCCGGTCACGGCGTCGATCAGGTAGGCAACGATTCGTTTGCCCATCACCGATGTCGGGTCCAACGAGTCCTCCTTGTCTGACAGTCGACAACTCTCGGCGCCGCCGCTCGCGACGGGTGCCGAGTCGCCCACGAAATCCTGCCACGAGAAGAGTCGTGGCTCGGGGAGTCTTCAGTCGAGTGCCCAACCAATGGTTCGGTGGGCCATGACATCGATCAGTGTGTGGTCGCTGCCCTCGATCTCGGTATCGAGCAGTGTGCCAGTCCCGACAAACCGGTGAGCTAAGAGCTCCTTGGTGATCTTCACATCGCGCCTCAGCTCCGACGATGAGTAGTCGCTGATCCCGTGGTCGACCAGAGCTGACAGGTAGGCGTCGAGCAGCTCGTCCTCAGCACCCTTGTGTTCCGGGTCCAGAGCGGTTGTGATGAAGTAGGCGACGTCGTATCCCGCCCGGCCCCAGAGCACCAGCTGATAATCGATGATGACGATGTCGCCTGTTTCTCGGAAGAGCACGTTGTCCAACCGGTAGTCACCGTGCAGCAGCGTCCAGGGCGGCGTCACCATGTGGTCGGACAGTTCGGGAACCCTGTCCTGAATGGTATCGAGGTGTGCTGCCGCGCCTGGATCGACGACATCAGCGAATCGAGCGAAGAAGTCGTCGCGATGGCGCTTGTAGCTGGCCTGAAACACCCTGGGCGTTCGATTGGCGGGCCAGACCAGCGGGTGTTCGGCGACGAGCCGGCTGTTCATCCAGTTCTGTGCGTGCAGGCCAGCGAGGCACTCCAATGCCCCGAGCGCGTCCTCAACGGTGCCGCTCTCGAGCTGGTTGGCCGGGCGCGCATCGTGAATGTCTTCGATTACGAGCAAGAACCGCCTGAGTACCTGGTCCGGCAGGCTCAAGAGGCGGTCGACGAGCCAGTTCACTCCACGTAGAGGAAGATTGTCCAGCAGCCATCGGATCACTTCGTTCAACCACGGTGCCGGATTCGGATCCATGTCGCTGTGGAGGTGCACCGGCATCGTCACCCCCAGCTGGCCCGACAGCGAACGGTAGACGTCCAGCTCGCGCTCATAGGCTCTGACTCCCTCGCCGAACAAGCGGTTCGACCTGAGCGAGGATGGGACCTTGACCACGACAGATGCCGGTAGGTCGGCATCAACGGTGTCCCAGCTCAGCTTGCAGCGAAACACATCACCGATGAACCCGATACCGCTGCCGATCATCTCGACCTCCACCGAGCGGACTGCTGCCTCCGTCGAGACATCGAGCGCGCCCGTGAACCAGTCGGCCGTCAGCTCTGACGCTGACTGCGGCATGAAACGTTTCGGCTTTCTCGCCATGATCCCCCAACTCGGCCACAGCCTAGTGTTAGGCGGATCAGGATCTCGTCGCGATGGCGCTGATCAGAATCGC
>JBPCTU010000629.1:0-8408 GCA_051011515.1 Acidimicrobiales bacterium | reverse complement strand
GGACAGCCTGGGAAATCCCGCAGAAATCACTGCTCGAGATGGGTGCGGCCAGAGGTGCGTTCGTCGACCAGAGCCAGAGTTTGAACCTGTTCATGGAGTCGCCGACCATCGGCAAGCTCAGCTCCATGTACATGTATGCGTGGAAACAAGGGCTCAAGACCACCTACTACCTGCGTTCGCGGCCCGCCACACGAATCAATCAGACCACCGCAGCTGACTCCTCCCCCACCGACCCACCCCAAGGCGGCGGCGAGGCCGAGCCCTACAGCGACGAAGAAGCCATCGCCTGCTCGCTCGAGAACCCCGACTCCTGCGACGCGTGCAACTGAAGCGCGTCGCGCCGGACCTGGACCGCTGCCGGCAACCGCCCGAACCGACCCAACTCGAGAGGATCACCCAAAGATGGCCCTGACCGACGACAGCGCAGCGCTGCGGATGCCGGCCCCTGACGAATCAGCAGCACCTGGCAAGCCCGATTTCACCCAACCGGGCCAGTCGTCGCGCGACCATTCGCATCCGGATCACACGCCAACCGGCGAGCGGGGCCACATCTTGGATCCGGGGTTCAATCTGACTCTGCGGCCGATGCGGTACCCGCAGTTCTACGAGATGTATCGCGATGCGATCAAGAACACCTGGACGGTAGACGAGATCGACTTCTCAGATGACCTGGTCGACCTCGACCGGAAGCTTTTGCCGGCCGAAAAGCACTTGATCAACCGGTTGGTGGCGTTCTTCGCCACCGGCGATTCGATCGTGGCCAACAACCTCGTGTTGAACCTCTACCAACACATCAACGCACCCGAAGCGCGGATGTACTTGAGCCGTCAGCTCTACGAGGAAGCACTTCACGTTCAGTTCTACCTGACGCTGCTCGACAACTACATCCCCGACCTCAAAGAACGCGAAGCGGCATTTGCTGCGATCGAGAACATCCCATCGATTCGCCAGAAGGCGGAATTCTGCTTCCGTTGGATGGGGACTGTCTCGGACCTGGATCAGCTCGAGAGTGAAGAGGATCGGCGTAAGTTCCTCCTCAACCTCATCTGCTTTGCCACCTGCATCGAAGGCCTGTTCTTCTTCGCCGCCTTTGCATACGTCTACTTCCTTCGATCAAAAGGCCTGTTGAACGGCCTGGCCGCGGGGACGAACTGGGTGTTCCGGGACGAGAGCTGTCACATGAACTTCGCTCTCGAAGTGGTCAACGTAGCCCGTACCGAAGAACCCGAACTCTTCGATGCCAAGATGGCCGATGACATCTCGAACATGATCGACGAAGCCGTTGAGTGCGAGATGCAATTCGCTCAGGACGTGCTCGGCGAGGGTGTGCCGGGAATGAGCCTCGCCGACACCCGCGAATACCTCCAGTTCGTGGCAGATCAGCGTTTGGTGCAACTCGGCCTGGACAAGCGGTATGGCTCCAAGAACCCTTTCGCGTTCATGGAGCTCCAGGATGTCCAAGAGCTCACCAACTTCTTCGAACGCACTGTGGCCGCATACCAGATGGGTGTCGAGGGCGACGTCGCATTTGACGAGGAGTTCTAACTGCGGCGACCCTCGTATGCACGTGGCGAGGAGGTCACTGTGCGTGAGGGAAACTGGGGCTCTCGTCCGGACAGCGGTGGCGCTGACACGCTTTGTGACCACCGCGAGGCGGCAAATGATCGAATGACCTCAGGCCTCGGACCTCTTCGGGTCCGTACCGTCGAGTCCATGGCAGCAAAAGACGTCACCATTTCAAAGTACGCCGCGGGTGTGAGCCTGGTTCTGGCCCTGGCGCTGGCCCTGGGCCTAGCGTTCGGTTCGAGCGCAGCATCGGCCGAGGGCGACACGAAGAAGCACAAGGAGACCCCAACTCCTGAGGCGACTCCCCCTCCCGAGCCGACCGCAGAACCGACCAAGGTGCCCGAGCCGACCCCAACGCCAGTTCCACCTCAGCCCACGCCTACACCGGAAACAGAGACTTCGGCACCACCACCTGCGGAGACGCCGACTCCGAAGGTAGAGGTTCAGGCCAAGACTCAACAGCGGCTTGCCCAGACCGGCTTCGGGTCCACACATCTCGCGGCGATAGCCATGGCCATGATCGCCGTAGGCGTGCTGATGGTGTGGCGGAGCCAGCAAAAGTTGGACACCGACCCCTCCAGCTAGGCGCACGCTGCTGCGTTCCTGGACCCCGAACCAGCGTCACAGACCTGGCCTAGCGGCACGATCGAGCCAGCGGTTCACGAGTCTCCGAGATCCAGATACCCACGATCTCACCGAGCGTGGGCACATCACCTCATGGTGACACCGATGGTGGTGTCAATACTGTTGGATCAACGAGGGATGCACTGACTGTCTGGATCGTGGTCGCGTTAGTCCAGGCACGAGCACAGCGCGAAACCGGCCCTCAGTGGAAGGTGGAACACCCCACTGGGCCGCTGGTGAGGTGTTCTGACAGACAGGGACCAATTGGTTCCAAGGAGAGTCGGAACAAATGCGCACACGATTGCAAGGAGCCATGGCGACCATGATGCTCATCGTGGGTTCGCTCCTGGTGGTTGCCGCTCCGGCAGCTGCGGGCGAAGTCCCAGCGGATGAGCCACCCGGTGCCATTGAACCGGACCAAGCCGCCGAACCCGACGCGGAGGGCCCAAGCGAAGAATCCGCGGACACCGGTCCGGAGACCTCGACAAGAGGCGAAGATGAGCCGCCCCCGGCGGAGGAAACAAGCTCAGCTGAGCCGGCAGAAGACACCACCGGGGAAACCGATGACGCCGATCGTGGTGAGGACGGAACCGGCGACCAAGCGCCGCTCGCCGAGGGCGTGACCGACGACAGCGCTGGCGACGAGTCGAGCGACGAGGACACGAACCCGGCGCCTCAGGAGAGCCCCGAACCTGCGGACACCACAACCTCAGACAGTCCCGACGCCGATGCCGGTGACGACGACAATGCCGATGACGGCGCCGATGGCGACGCCGAAGACGAGGTCGTGACCTTGGCCGAGGTGCTGACCGACGTCCTCGACGACGTCGACGTGTGTGTCAGCGACGGTCTTGACTGGACGCTCGTTACGACCGACGCGGAGAACGGCCAGTGGTTGGTCGACAACGAGGGCGCCCAATGGCCGGGCAATGACGGCTGCCTGGTCCGAGTCTGCCGTGTCAGCGTCGGTACTACGTTCCCAGCCTGGTACACCGACTACGCCACCCCCTCCGACGTTGCGTGGATCCTCCAGCAGAACGAGAGCGCCTTTGTCCCCAAACAAGGGGCTCAGTGCCCGGCCAACGAGCCCGTAACGATCTGTCGTCTCAAGGGCCTTGACTACAACAAGGTTCAGGTCGACCCCCTCGACGCGAACTGGATGATTGCCAACAACGACGCGATGCTGCCAGGCGAGTCAGGTTGCCTCGTTAGGGTGTGTCGCCTGAAGGCCGGGGAGTTCTTCACCTTCTGGCACAGCGTCCATGCCACCCCCGAGGACGCCCAGTGGATTCTCTCGCAGAGTCCGTCGTCCTATCTGGCCAAGCCGGGCCAACCGTGTCCGGGTAACGAGCCGGTCACCATTTGTCAGTTGCTCGGAATCGACTACAAGGCCCAGCAGTTCGATCCCGAGACTGCCGAGTGGCTGCTGAAGACCGACTCGACCTACGTACTGCCGTCACCCTCGGGTTGTCTCATGCGGATCTGTGTCGCCGATGGGGACCCCTACGAGGTCTGGTCGACCGAATACGTCGAGCCGGCCGCCGTGAGCGCCGTTTCGACTGAGGAGTCCCTCAGCTACAAACCAACGTGGGGCGAAGCCTGTCCCGACGACGGCACCATCTTGATCTGTGACGACAACGGCGAGGTCGTCGAGGTAGATCCGCAGGCCGCGAACGAAATGGTCAAGGGCGACGGCGCTGTTGAACCAACAGAAGGCGACTGCCCGGCTCCCGAACCAACACCACAACCTGAGCCGACCCCCAAGGAAGAGCCGACACCACCACCTGCCAAGCAGGAGGAGGGCGAGGTGCTGGGCGAGTCCCAGACCCGCCAACAGTTGGCACAAACGGGCGCCGAATCAACACACCTGGCGTTCGCCGGCTTCGTGCTGATCTTCGGAGGTCTAGGCCTGGTCGGTACATCCCGGCTTCGCCGCCAGACCAGCTGACACCGTCTACAACCAACGACGCGGAGGTGGCCGGGGCTCATGCCCTGGCCATCGCCGCGTCGTGGTCTATGTAGTCAGTGGGAGAACTTCTTCCGCCAGCCCCTCGAGTTCTTCGGTCCAGTCGGATGGTGGAACAACAGGCCGAAGCAGGAACTTGGAGAACCCGGCTTCGATCCACTCCTCTATCCGTTCGCGAAGTGCCTCTGGACCCACCGGCGTCACCGCTGCGATGTCGACGCCCGAACGTCGCACCGACATGGCCTCGACAACCTCTGTGCTGAGAGGCTCACGCGCATAAAACAGGTTCGCTCCGAAGTGTTCGGGGTCCATGGTCCGACCGATGGCGGCCGCCTCGACTTCCAGTTGTTCTCGCAGAATCAGACCTTCCTTTGGAGGGACCAGACCCGGCATCCAGCCCTCCCCGAACGAGGCGCAGCGCCGCAGCGCCGACGGCGCCTGCCCGCCGAGCCAGAGTTCAAGCGGCTCCTGGACAGGCGTCGGATCGATCACAACGTCGGAGAACTGGAAGTAGCGACCCTCGTGGCTCACGGTTTCGCCGCTCCAGAGCTCTCGGAGCAGCGGGACCATCTCGTCCACGACGGCTCCTCGGTCGCCAGGGTCAACACCCTGCAAGCCGTGGTCGGCATCACGACGCAGCCCGAGCACACCTAACAACAGAAGCCTGCCCTCGGACACCCGGTCGAGGTGAGCCAGCTGGCGTGCGAGTTGGACCGGATGTCTGCCCGGCAGAACGAGGTGGCACCCGAGTTTGAGGCGTCGTGTGCGCGCGGCCGCGAATGCCAGACCAACTATCGGATCGAGGATCGGCATCGACATGACCTCTGGTATCCAGAGCGAGTCGAAGTCGAGTCGCTCGAGATCGTCAACCAGTGGTCCGAGCCCACCGGCCGGGACCTCCGGGCCCATCGTGAATCCGAATCGCACCTTCATGAGATATTCATCTCCCGTACTCCTCGGCTATCCGACGCGCCGCGACGGATGGGGCCAACGCTCCCGAGATCACCGACTCCTCGGTAGGGGTGATGATGGCCTGTACCGCGGCGTCGGCGTGCAGGCTCTCGAGTAACCGGGACTCGACCATCTCCCACATCCAGTCGACCCGCTGGCGTTGTCGCCGACGTTCCCATTCCCCCGAGGCGACCTGCACACGACGGTGTTCCTCGATCTGTTCCCACACCGCCTCGAGGCCGGCTCCGGTGAGACCAGAGCAGGTCACAACCGGGGGAGTCCACGTCTTGCTCGACGGTGAAAGCAGGTGCATTGCCGCGCCGTAGTCCCTCGCCGCTACCAGCGCTGCAGGCTCCCCGTTCCCGTCGGACTTGTTGATCGCCAACATGTCGGCAAGTTCGAGCACTCCCTTCTTGATGCCCTGGAGCTCGTCGCCGGCGCCTGCGAGCATCAGCACCAGGAAGAAATCGACCATGCCTGCGACGATGGTCTCGGACTGACCAATACCAACCGTCTCGACCAACACCACGTCGTAGCCGGCCGCCTCGAGAACGATCATGGTTTCACGCGTCGTGCGGGTCACCCCGCCCAGAGTCCCCGACGAGGGTGACGGACGGATGAAGGCAGCAGCGTCGGTGGCCAAACGAGGCATCCTCGTCTTGTCGCCGAGGATCGAGCCTCCCGTGACCGAGCTCGAGGGATCGACGGCGATGACAGCCACCCGCCGTCCTGTGGCCGTCAGTTGTACCCCCAAGGAATCGATGAACGTGGACTTGCCGACTCCGGGCACTCCGGTGATACCCACCCGATGCGCCCCACCCGAGTGTGGCGTCAGCGATTCCAACATCTTCTCTGCGTTTACCCGGTCGCGCTCCAGCGTGCTCTCGACCAACGTCAGCGCCCGACCAATGCCGGGGCGATCCCCGGACAACACCGCGGCGACCATCTCATCGACTTCGGCTCGTCCGCTGGCCATCGGCGCAACGCTAGCGGCAGTGGCGGACCGACGACCTCATCTGGCGGCTTTCAGGATGTGGCCGGCCGGTCGAGAACCGACCGGCGGTCGCGGATGATCTCGAGGATCGCCTCGGTGCCATCGGTCATGCCAAGACCTTCGGTTGTGGGCCATGTCGCGATCTCGGCTTTGGCGAAGTCCACCCACCTCACCGTCAGGTCGAAGAGTTCCAGCTGGAACGTGGCAAAGAGGACCGAGAGGTGAGTCCGTTCTGGGAATGGGTGTTCGCCGTCCAGGTAGCCGACGTTTATCGTGGCGACCTGTTCGTACAGCTGGGCTGCGTCGTCGGCCAGGGCGTCGAGCGCCGCAACCAGGTCGTCGGTAGTGCCATTCTCGGCGAACAGCAGCCGAAGCATGGCTTCAGCCTCCAACACCGGAGGTTGTGGCGTGGTGGTCAGCCACAGCGAGAGAGCCCTTCGCCCACTATCGGTGATCGTGTAGACGGTCCGGCTTCGGTGGCCTACGGTCTGCGACTCTGCTGTGGCCAGCTCGTGTTCGACAAGCTTCTTCGGTTCCGCATAGAGCAGTCGCTCTGACTTGGGCCAGGCGAAACGCAGGCTCCGTGTTGCCTGTTGTGTGAGCTCGTATCCCGTCCAAGGCTGGATCGCCAGCAGCCCCAACACAGCGTACGAAGAAGTGGTGAGACGCGAAGCCATGAGTTTGACAATACTGCATCTTGCAGTATATTGATACTGCATTTTGCAGTATCCAGACACCGGTCGCTCGGGCAGACTCTCAGGAGGACCTTCAAATGGAAGTATCGGACTACATCAAATACGTCGCATCGGAAGGTGACCTGTTCGCCGCCGCGGCCGAGAAGGGCGACCTCAACGTCGACGTACCCCCATGTGAGGGCTGGGACATGCGCGAGTTGGTGCGCCATCTGGGCCTGATCCACTTGTGGGCTGCAGCGAACATCGAGTACCCCTCCGACGACTGGCTCGACGTCGACGACTTGAAGGTCCTGGCTGAATACTGGCCCGAGCTCGCCTCGTCGTGGCCCGAAGACTTCGAGCTGGTGTCGTGGTACCGGCGAACCAACGAGAACCTGGTCCGCGTCCTCGATGCGACGCCCTCCGATCACCAGTGCTTCACCTTCCTTCCGGCACCAACGCCGCTGACCATGTGGTCGCGTCGACAAGCCAGCGAGATCGCGGTTCATCGGTTCGACGCTGAAGTGTCACGTGGCATTACCTCTCAATACGAGCCGGAGTTCGCGGCCGACATGCTCGACGAGCTCCTAGCCGGGTTCGGCCCGCTTTCACGCGTGACATTGGTGCCATCCGAGCAGCTTCTGCTCGTCCACGCACACGATGTCGACGAGAGCTGGTATCTGACGTTCGACCCCAATGGCATGAAGACGTCACGCGAGGGAGGTGACGCCGACGTCACCGTTGCCGGCACGGCGTCGGACCTGTACCTCCGTTTCTGGAATCGGACCGACGATTCGAAGGTTTCGGTGACCGGAGACACCGGCCTTCTCGATCTGTGGCGCGACCATTGTCGGGTCCGTTGGTCGGGCGCCTAGTCCGCCCTAGAACCGAGCCGACCCTGATCAGCCCAAGTCCTCCAGCAATGATGCCGCAGCCTCCGAGATGATGGTCCCCGGCGGGAAGATGGCTGAGGCCCCGGCCCGACGAAGCGCATCGAAGTCCTGAGGCGGGACCACACCACCAACCACGATCATGATGTCGTTGCGGCCGAGTTCGGCCAGGGCCGATTTGAGCTCGGGGACGAGCGTGAGGTGGCCGGCTGCCAGCGAGGAAACGCCGACGATGTGCACATCGGCCTCTACGGCTTGGAGTGCGGCTTCGGCGGGTGTTTGAAAAAGCGGACCGATGTCAACATCGAAACCCAGGTCCGCGAAAGCCGTTGCTATGACCTTCTGACCTCGGTCGTGGCCGTCCTGACCCATCTTGGCGACCAGGAGCCGAGGGCGGCGCCCATGCCTTGCTGCAAAGTCGTCGACCTTCGCCCGTACAGATTCGATATGTACGTCTGTTTCTCCCACTTCGCTCCGATACACCCCCGAGATCGTACGGATGTCCGCGGTGTGGCGACCGTACACCTTCTCCAACGCATCGCTGATCTCGCCCACCGTGGCGCCGGCCCGAGCCGCGTCAACCGAACAAGCCAACAGGTTGCCCTCGCCAGCTGCAGCGACGTTGGTCAAGGCGCTGAGCGCCGATACGCACTCGGTCTCGTCACGCTCTCTCCTGAGCTGATCCAGCTTGGCGATTTGGGCCTCTCGCACCTCTGCGTTGTCGACGCGCAACACATCGATGT
>JBPCTU010000628.1:0-3903 GCA_051011515.1 Acidimicrobiales bacterium | reverse complement strand
ACTGCGTAGCCCCCTCGAGCATCCAGACGGCGAGGTCGAAGACCAGCGCTACCAGCAGGATCGCGACAATCGCGTTGCGGAGCTGGTCGACGATGCGACGCCAGAGACGGGTCGGAGGCGTGGCAGGGAGCTCGTTGGGCCCGAACTGGTCGAGCAGCTCGGCCGCCGCGGCCAAGGTGAGGCCGCCCAGTTGCGAGTTGCCAGGTTCCGGGATCTGGGGTCGCTCGCTCGGCCTCATCACTGCGCATATTCACCCGGGAACAGGTTCGGGGCCAAGGGCACAAGGTCATGGACCGGCATAGCCGAGTTCGGCTGTCGCGTTCCTTCGTTCGGTGTGGCGGAATTGCGGCAGAGACCTAAGGCCCTGGTGACGCGTCCCAAGGTTCTCGACCATGGCGACGACGAGGAGGAAGTCCAATGCGAACCGTTCGGGACCTGATGACAAGCGAGCTGTTGACCATCGACAAGCACAACGTGGTTGGTGAGGTGCGCGACCTGATGCTCGAGTCTGGTGTCCACTGCGTTCCGGTCGTGGATGATGAGCGCCGCCCAGTTGGTGTGGTGTCCTCCTGGGACCTCGTAGAGGAGTACGCACCAGCCGAAGGCATCATGAACGCCATGACCGACCGTGTCGTGACGGTCGGGCCCGACGAGCCGGTCTCCCTGGCTGCAGGGATCATGATGACCAACTGGATCCACCACCTCGTTGTGGTTGACGACGCTGGTCGGGTCGAGGGGATCCTGAGCTCGTTTGACCTGATCGGACTGGTCGCCGAAGAAGCCGTCGGTTGAGTTCAGGTGTAGCCGACCGTCATCTGCTCCGGCGTGAGCTCACAATCCCTTGGTCGTGACTTCGATCCCCACCAGGCCCACCATGTGATGCGCCGAGGCCTAGGCGCGCTTGCCGCAGACTGGTTGGGTCGCCAGTTGTACTGTGAGGCGGGCTGCTTCGGTTGTCGGAGGGAGTGTCGATGCCCGACGATGCGGTCACTCAGATTGAGATGGTCGACGAGCGACTGTTGGAGGCCCGGCGCCCATCTCCAACTCGGCGCCGGCGCACCCGCATCCTCACAGCACTCGGAGCTTCGGCAGCGGCGATTGTGGTCTTTCTATCCATTCTGGCGTTCCGTGTCGAAGACCAGCCGAGGCCAGATCCCGACCAAGCGATCTTCGGCGGCTCGGGCGGCCAGTGGATGAGAAGCATGACTTCTGGCGGCCCGGGTCTTGTGGCCGTTGGTTGGGGACACGATGGTGCGGCGGTGTGGACCTCGGTCGATGGTGTCTCGTGGAGTCGAGTTCCCCACGACGAGGCCGTCTTTGGTGGAGAGGGACTCCAAGCGATGCATTCAGTCACCGTCGGCGGCCCCGGTCTGGTGGCGGTGGGTCGCGATTGGTCGGGTACCGACACCAAGGTGGCGGTGTGGACTTCGGTCGATGGTGTCTCGTGGAGTCGAGTTCCTCACAACGAGGCTGTCTTCGGAGGAGGCGGGCACGAATTCATCATGCATTCAGTGGCCGTGGGTGGTCCGGGCTTGGTAGCGGTTGGATGGGACCAGCGGTCGACCGAAAACGGAATCGGTGTGACTGCTGTTGTATGGACGTCGGCTGATGGTCTCTCCTGGGTTCGGTTGCCTCATGACGAAGCCCTCTACGGCGGAGTTCGGATGCGTAGCGTCACCGCTGGCGGGCCGGGGCTCGTAGCGGTTGGTGGAGACTTCGAGCGCGCGGCCGTGTGGACGTCGGTCGACGGGACCGCCTGGGATCGAGTCCGACACGACCAGGCGATCTTCGGCGACACAACCATGCGCAGTGTGACCGTGGGCGGACCGGGCCTGGTGGCGGTTGGCGGGGAGTTCGAGCGGTCTGGGGTGTGGACGTCAGTCGATGGGGTCGAATGGTCTCGGGTGCCACAAGAACGAGCGGGATTCGTTGACGCGATGCTGAGCGTGACCACTGGAGGCCCGGGCTTGGTGGCAGTCGGGGGGTGTTGCGGTGATGCAGTGGTGTCAACGTCTGTCGACGGGGACACATGGTCCCAGGTTGACGCCCCTGAACTGGACGCCGGCGAGATCATAAGTATCGCCCGCGGAGGGCCAGGGTTGGTTGCACTTGGTGCGCCGTTTTCTGGCGCCCCGATCTGGACGTCGCCGGATGGGATTTCCTGGTCCCGGATTCCCGAGGCGAAGACTCGCTGAGCCGCCACACCGACGCCACTGCCGATCGTGGTCTTGCGCATCGAGCTCTTGAGTTCTAAGTTAGTGAATCATGAATCACTAACGAATCGTTGGGTGCAAGAAAGGTGCGTGTGAGATGGACGTGTTGGACCGCCGGTTCTCCCTCAGCGACGAACAAACCAGCCTCGTCGAGGTAGCGGACCGCTTCGCTCGCCATGAGCTGGCGCCGCTGGCGCAACGAATGGATGACGAGGAGTGGTTCCCAGATGGAGTGTTCGAACAGCTCGGGCAAGCTGGGCTGCTCGGTGCGACCGTCGACGAGGCCTACGGCGGCGCGTCCATGCCGTTGCTCGAAGCTGGGCTTGTCGTCCAGGCGTTCGCGCGGTGGAACCACGCGTTCGCGCTGAGCTACATCGCGCACGACAACCTGTGCGCGAACAACATTTCCAACAACGGGTCCGAGGCCCTCAAGCAGAAATATCTCCCTGGCCTTTGTGCAGGTGAACTCATCGGCTGCCTCGGGCTGACTGAGCCTGGCGCGGGCTCCGATGCTCTTGGTTCGATGCGGACAACCGCGGTGCGCGACGGCGACCGCTACGTAATCAACGGTTCCAAGCTGTACATCACCAACGGCCCGGTTGCCGACGTTTGTCTTCTCTACGCGAAGAGTCAGCCCGACCAGGGGAGCAAGGGAATCACCGCATTCGTTGTCGACTGCGATACGCCGGGGTTTCAGGTAGCCCAGAAGTTGACCAAGATGGGGTTTCGAGGGAGTCCGACCGCCGAGCTGGTGCTCGACGATGTCGAGGTGCCGGTCGAGAACATCCTCGGTGAAGAGCACGAAGGGCACAGAGTGGTCATGAGCGGGCTCGACTACGAGCGAGCCATGGTGGCGCCCATCAACGTCGGCATAGCCGAGCGTGCTCTCGAGTTGTCAGTTGAATACGCAGGCGTTCGTGAGCAGTTCGGGCAGCCGATCGGCAACTTCCAGATGGTGCAGTCGCGCTTGGCCGACATGTACACCTGGGTCGAGGCGATGAAGGCGTTGTGCTGGAGCGTCCTGGCCGAGGCAGCGCAGGTGGAGGCCGGAGATGCTGGGCGCGGAAGCATCCACGCCCGGACAGCCGCCGCAGTGATGTTCTGTGCCGACACGTGTGCCCGAGTTCTCGACAACGCCGTCCAGGTTCATGGTGGTAGCGGCTATATCTGGGAGTCGGAGGTCAATCGCCTGTTCCGAGCCACGAAATTGCTGGAGATCGGAGCGGGCACTACCGAAGTGCGGAAGATGATCATCGCCGGGGGGCTCCTGGGTGGCAGCAGTGCCTGAGCCCCAGCTGCGGCAACGGATCCGCGATCCACACCGCCGGGAGAAGATTGTCGAAGCGGCCGCCGGACTCATCGCGGCCGACGGCTACGCCACCGTTTCAATCGCTCAGATTGGTGAGGAGGCGGGCATCGTCGGTTCGGGCGTATACCGCCACTTCGACTCCAAGGCAGCCGTGCTCGTAGCCATCTTCGATCAGGTGATCGACGGCCTGCTCGCTGATGAAGAGGAGGTCATCGGTGACCACGTGGATCCAGAAGCTGCCCTCGGATCGATCATCGACGGTCAAGTGGATTTCGTCGTCGGATCTCGGACGATCGCTGAGGTCTACTACAGCGAGGTCAAGAACCTGCCCGAAGCAGACCGGCGACGGCTCCGCCGGAAGCAGCGGCAGTACATCGAGGC
>JBPCTU010000627.1:0-5069 GCA_051011515.1 Acidimicrobiales bacterium | reverse complement strand
GGTCAAGGAGGTACCTCAGGTAACGCGTGCTGATCTGAATGTTGTCGTCCTGGTCGTATGGATCGAGCTTCTGTCCCAGCAGGATTGTGCTGACAAAGTCCGCGGTTATCGGCAGCACTTGGCCGATCCCCAAGGCGCCGGCGCTCGATTCGACCTCGTTGTTCCAACCCGACTCGAACCATGCCAGCGCTTTGATCAGCTCAGGAGGCACGTCGTAGGCGTCGGCCCACTTGTCGAACACGAAGCTCAGTCGAAGTCGATACGGGTCGGTCACCAGGTCGAGCGGCAGGTCGTCGATGTCGATCCCGAAGCTCTGGCCGTTGAAAACGCTGAGTTGTTGGCCTGGCGTGATGACGGTCGACTCCCCAAGGTTGTTGATGTTGATGACTTGATCGATGCTCAGGCCGTAGTGGTCCGAGATGCCCCAGAGCGTGTCGCCCGGCACAACGGTGTGTGTGAATGCGGTCGGGATCCTGCCCGATGGGTCGCTGGACTTCGGAGACGGAGTTCTCCGACTCGTGGTGGTCTCGAATCCGTGTTGGCTTGGTGCGGGGTTCCGAGCGATGACGACGTTTGAAGTGTCCAGCGTCAACCTTTGCCCCGGAAAGATCAGGGAGGGGCTTTCGATCCCGTTCACCTGGGCCAAGGCAGCGATGGACAAGCCGTAGGTGGAGGCGATACCCGAGAGTGTCTCGCCTCCGGCCACCGTGTGATGCGGGGGCAGTTTTGTCGGCCTTTCGTTCTTGGACCCGGGTATGTCGATGACTTGGCCGGAATAGATCAGGTCTGGATCGTCGAGGTCGTTCGCTGTCGTGAGTTCGTCGACCGACACGGAATATTGGTCCGCGATGGTCGACAAGACCTCGCCTGCCTCCACGGTGTGTTGGAGCGCCTGTGCCGGCGCCAAGAGGTGTGCGACCGAAGCCAATGCCACGACCAGTCCGAGCATCGCTCGGCCGAGCCTCTTCGACTCTGGAGGTTGTTCAGCCGGGGGTTCGTGGTCCGGCGATTTGGACGTTGGCATGACCTGCTTGGACCGCCCGCAAGCCCGCACACTTTACAGGAGCCACACCAGCAACAACAAACATTCTCTCAAATGGACACCAGTAGCGTCGAGGGGATGGACTCGATCAGGACGATTGTTGGCGGCGCTGTTCGCTTCGCCGCTCGCTCTGGAGCCGCTCCAGGTCGGTTTCGGGGGAATGGTCGACGAACCGCATCATCTCAGCGATGGCATGGTGGCCGGCTTCCTCGGCGATCAGTCGATGCATCTCTTGGCCAACCTGCCGGTAGGCAGGGTGCCCGGCCGGAGTGGTGCGCAGCTCGATGAGGTGCATCGCCTCTCGGGCGTTGAGGTTCATAGTGAAACGAATCTTGTAGGCCAAGCTGACCGCGTAGGGGGCCTGGTCGGGGAAGTCTTCGATGAGCGCATCGTGAAGGCTGGCCGACCGTTCCATCGCATCGTCGAACCTGTCGGCCATGCCGGCGGCGTCTACGAGCTCGGGGCGCGTGTACCCATGGTATGGACACAATTGTTGCCATTCGATGCTGAGCATTCGGTGGCGTTGGAGATCTCGAAATGCTCCGTAGTCGACGAGGACATCAAACTTGTAGAACGGGCGCTCCAAGGCTCGTCCGGGCTTATGGCGTCGATTCGACCGTTCACCAACGTAGGACCGCACGACAGCAAGGCGATCCTCGACTCCCATTGCGGCCACTCGTCGCTCGATCTGGTCCTCGGGCAGGTGGGAGTACGGGTACATCATCGACGCGACCATCTTGATCTCGGCCTCGGGGTCGAAGTCGACGAGTCTGACTAGAGGTGCCGGGTCCGCCACTGTGCCTGCAGGCAAGAGAACTTCTACGAGTTCTGCGGTTTCCTCGCGTATCGATTCGAGGTAAGCGCTCCAACGGCCGCCGCGATCTTCGCGGTCCACACGCTCCAGGAACGAAGGAATCACCTTGCGCAGTTCTCGCAACATCAGGTCCGCGTAATAACGAGCCTCGGGCAGCGGGTGCGACCGCATCCGGAGCAGGAGCGCTTCATAGGCTTGACCGGTTCCGTATATCCCAACGTTTGACACCGACGCAGCTGGGAGGAGTCCCCGGAGCGAATCGAAAGCCTTTGCTTTGACAGCCTGGCGATAGACGAGGTCGGAGTCGTCACGATGTTTCGGGAACTGGCTCCGAACGTAGTCCTGCATTGGGCCGACCATGTCGGCATAGGTGTCGAATAGGCGATCCATATCGCCCACGTAGCGAGTACCGAGCGATGATTGCAGCACCTGGGGGTCGCGGTAGTACCTGAACCGCCCGCCGATCCGGGTGTCGTAAGAGATGTAGCGAGTGGATTGTTCGAGGTAGCTCATCAACCGGCCCCACTCGAGGACCTTCGTCAAGATGTTGGAGGCCTGCTCGCAGGCAAGGTGTACTCCACCGAGCTGAGCCACGGAGTCGTCGCCGTATTCGAAGAAGATCCGGTGGTAGAGCTTCTCGGCGTGAGCCAGACCGATGGTCGCGTCGATGGTGGCATCGCCAGAGATGTCGAGATCGCCGAGGAACTCGTCCAGGAAGAGGCGTCTGAGACTCTTGGGCGATCGGCTGTAGCGGGCAAAGAGAGCACCCTTGACCACTTCTGGCAGGTTCACGAGCGCGAAGACAGGCTCGTCCAGGTTCGTGAAGTACCGCCGGAGGACGTCGGCCTCCTCCTGGGTCCACTGCTCGGCGACGTAAACAGTCACGGTGGGCGAGCCTAGGCTCCGGAGAGCCAGCGTTCGGGGACGGTGGCAGCGGCAGAATTACCAGATGCGGGCATCGACACCAATCGTATCCGCCGTCAGGACCGAGGGGGTCAAACGGCCACCCTGATGGCCTCTTCGAGCATCACGATCCGGACCTGGCGATAACGACCGAGCGTTACTCCATCGCTGACGAGCAGGCGTGGTCGATCGAACTCGAACTCGTAGCTGTTCCGCCGGCTGAGTCGGAGCTGAGGGTGCGGAACGTGATCGCCGCTTGGTGCCCGGCGTCTGGCAAGTAGCCGCTCGCGAAAGCCGAGTTGGCCCTCGATCGCGTCGAACAATCCGTCACCGGGGTGCGAGCGCGGTGCCATGTCCCACTCCCCCATCCACTGGGAGTTCATGACCACAGCAGTTGGACCGTGCCACCAGCGGCCTCGCAACACCACGTGCGCTACGAACGGACCGATTGCCTTCTCTCCCGTGAACAGCCGACCGGCGTTCACATCGACCAGTGTTGTGTCGAGACCCAACCTCGAGCTGACATCACCTCTACCACCGAGGGTGCGACACAGATCGCCCCCGGCGAGCGCCGCGACTACCGGGCCTGCACTGGGACGCGAGCCGGTGCCAGAGCTCGAGAGCAAGGCCGCCAAGGCTGCGTCGGAGTCGATCACAGGTGTGTCCTCAGGGAGGTGACCGAGCTGCCCCCAAGCTTCACCCGGTGATATGTTCACGGTCCTCGATCGCAGCCGAGGCAACGATGACACCACGCCGCAAAGATTCGGAAGCGCTGCGGGCGTTCTTGGCCGTTTCAGCACTGGGTGCAACATTCCCGATCTGGCCGAGGACATCGATGATCTGACGAACCTGACGAACGAAGTCCCCGCCGGTCATGTCGAGGTCTGGGTCCAGTAGGTCGCTCAACGCCTCGCCCGAGGCCCACGACGCGGCCAAGGCTGCGAAACCAGCGTCCAGTTCGGGAGTGAGCCGTACTCCTGCCTCAGACTCGTTGGCTCGCAGCCCGGAGACGGCCTGTTCGATGGTGGCGAAGGCACGGCGGAGCGATGCGGATCTGAGTCTGGGACTGACCGGAGGGTTCGGCCCCCGATGCTCGTAAGTGAAACAGGAAACCACTGCCGCTAGTTCGGCGGGTTCAAGCCCGTCCAGCACGCCCAGGCGGATCGTCTCCGCAATCGCCATGTCGCTTTCATGGAAGATCCCCTCGAGGATCCTTCCGTCCGGGGTTGGTTGCCAGTCGGCGACATATCCTCGCATCTGCAAGATGCCCACGATGTCGTCGAATTGACGGGCAAGCCGAGTTGTTCGGCCTTCCATACGTTGCTCCAGGCGCTGAAGTTGTCGCTTCTTCGCAACTAGTCGTTCGATGAGTGGGTCCGGCTCTGCGGTAGAGCTCCCTCGAGTCTCGGACTGTTGGTCTTCGGGACTGCCGCGGTTCCGTCGGCGTTTCAGACGCGCTCGTTGCAGCTTTCGCACGACTTCGTGCTGGTAGCCGCCATTGTTTGGCTGGTAAGGCTCTGGCATGACGATCGAGCCGACCACATCGGGAGGGGTGGAAAAGTCATCCGCACCGAGGGTAAGTCGCCGGTGGGAGCGGCCCACCATGAACAGCTTGATCGTCCCGCCTTTGCGGTAGCTGACCGAAAGCACAGCTGCCGGCTCGACGCGACCCGGTTCGGGCGTCATGACGACATCGCCGGGAACCAAGGTCGACAGCGCCTTGACTATCGCCTCCTGGGCCGATTCGTCGCTTCGTGCGGAAACAGGATGTTCGGGCGGGGCAGGCTCTTCGGTCTGGATCGCGTCGAGATCGAAACCTCGCGAGCGCAGTTCGACCTCCACGGTTGCGAGCTCACCGGCCAGCTGTTCACGGCGTTTCGACATCTGGGTCAGGTCGCGGTCAGCTTGATACTGACCGAACGACTGGTCCAAGAGACGGTGGGCGCCGGCGCGGTCGTGGAGCCTGACCAGGTTGATTGCCATGTTGTAGGTGGGGCGGAAGACCGACCTCAGCGAGAACTTGCGGCTGGCAGCTAGTGATGCAACCTGGTCGAATTCCACAAACGGGGACCACAGTGCAATCGCGTATCCCTGTTCGTCGATACCCCGTCGTCCGGCGCGGCCGGTCAGCTGGGTGTATTCGAGCGGCGTCAGAAACTCGTGGGTGTCGCCGTTGAACTTCGTCAGCCGTTCGATGACGACCGCGCGCGCCGGCATGTTGATACCCAACGCCAAGGTTTCGGTGGCGGACACCAACTTCACCAGTCCAGCGGCGAAACATGCTTCGACCGTCTCCTTGAACGCCGGGAC
>JBPCTU010000626.1:0-6814 GCA_051011515.1 Acidimicrobiales bacterium | reverse complement strand
GAGCAGGATTCGATCACGTATTTTCCCGGTCCGCCCACGATCTTCCACTCGATCCTCGAACACCCGCGACTTGATTCGGTTGATGTGACTTCTCTCCTGCTCTCGCTCACGGGCTCCGCCGACGTGCCCGTCGAGTTGATCCAACGGATGCTCGACCGTTTGACATTCGATCGTGTGATCCAGGCTTACGGCATGACTGAGTGCGGCACGGCTACCTACACCCTGGCCGAAGACTCGGCCGAGACCGTAGCCAAGACTGTTGGAGTGCCCTGCACTGACCTCGAAGTCAGTGTCGTCGACGGCCAGAACCAGTCCGTAGAGCCCGGAGAGGAAGGCGAGATCGTCGTTCGCGGCTACGCGGTCATGGATGGTTATCTCGACGACCCCGACGCCACCGCATCGACGATCGACGAACAGGGCTGGCTCCACACTGGCGATTGGGGGAGCGTCGACGACAACGGCTACTTCAGGATTCTCGGCAGGCTGAAGGAGATGGTCATTGTCGGCGGATTCAACGTCTACCCCGCTGAGGTGGAGGACATGATTCGGGAGAACCCAGAGGTGGACGACGTTGCCGTCATCGGCGTCCCCGATGCGCGTCTGGGAGAAGTTGTGTGTGCATTTGTGGTCCCCCGGTCGTCCCTCGACGTCGACGTGTTCGTTGCCTGGTGCAGAGAACGGATGGCGAATTTCAAGGTGCCGCGCTACGTCGAGCTGTTGGAGGAGTTCCCGCTGACAGGGTCGAACAAGGTCTCCAAGGTCGATCTTCGCGAGTTGGCCGCAACAAGACGAATCGGGACAACGGATGACGCGTGAACCGGTAATCGTGGGTATCGGCCTATCGGATTACCCGAAGGCTCCGCACTTGGATTCTCTCATGCACATCGCGCAAGCCAGCCAACGGGCCCTCGAGGACTGCGGGCTGACGTTGGCCGACATCGATGGCTTCGCCTGCGCGAGCATGCCAACCGACCCTGAGCTACACGTGGAAGGCGCCGAACACCTCGGGCTGACACCGAGATGGATCTCTACGACCTACACGGGTGGATCTGCTGCTGAGTTCCAGATCCCGGATGCCGCAGCAGCCATACGTGATGGGCGCGCCGAAGCAGTTCTGTTCACGTATGGATCTGACCTGTTGAGTCGCTACGGACGGACTCTCGGAACGGGCGGTCTGTCGGTCGAAGGTGGTCTCTCGGGTCCTCTGCTGTACGAGCAACCGTACGGAAGCACCATCGCCACGTGTTACGCACTCGCCGCCACGAGGCATATGGCGGAGTTTGGGACGACGTCAGAGCAGCTGGCCGAGATCGCGGTTGGTGTACGTGAGTTCGCGTCCCTCAATCCCAATGCGCTGTACACAGATCCGATCACGGTCGACGATGTGTTGGCCAGTCCGATGATCACCGATCCACTCCACCTTCTCGACTGCTGTGTGATCGCGGATGGCGGAGCTGCGTTCGTCATGACCACAGAGGAACGTGCCCGCGATCTCAAACAGCTCCCAATCCACGTGCTCGGGGCTGCTGGCGCGTCGAGTCACTGGCACATTCACTCCATGCCGGACTTCAGTTCCACAGCTGGTGCAGCGGCGAGCCGGGAAGCTCGCGAACAAGCCGGCATTTCCCTCGAGGATGTCGACACGATCCAGTTCTACGACTCGTTCACGATCACAGTGCTGATGATGCTCGAAGACCTGGGATTCTGTGCGAAGGGTGAAGGTGGTCCGTTCGTCCAGGACGGCCATCTCAGGCCTGGGGGTCGGTTGCCGCTCAACACCGATGGTGGCGGCCTCTCGAGTTGTCATTCCGGCATGCGGGGCACGATGTTGATCACCGAGGCGGTCCGTCAACTACGTGGTGATGCCGGGCCATCGCAGGTCCCGGATTGTGAGATCGCTCTTGCGGCGGGTTGTGGTGGGCTGCTGTCGTACATCGGTGTGACGATTCTGGGGCGGTCGCGTTGATGGAGGTTCTTGATGAAGGGCCGTGGACGCGTCCAGAACTGGATCCGGGCCCACTGGATCGCCCCTATTTCGAGGCCGCCGGGGACGGACGGCTGATCATTCAGCGTTGCCCGCAGTGTGATCACCGTCAGTTCCCGCCGAAGATGTTCTGCACACGTTGCGGTGGTTCACCGGAATGGTTCGAAGTCTCTGGTTTGGGTGAGGTTTATACCTTCACCGTCCTTCGGCGTCACGGTGTGCCTCCCTTCGTCGACATGGTTCCGTTCGTGTTGGCAATGGTCGACCTGCCCGAGGGCGCGCGATTGATGGGGAATGTCATCGGTGCCGACCTCGAAACGTTCGCTGTTGGGCGGCCGGTGGAGGCTTACGCGATTCGGGTAGATGAATCGTTGGCACTGCCGACTTGGAGAATGCGAGACGATGGCTGACGAGCTCACCGTGATTGCGGACGGGCTGCTGTTCCCTGAAGGCCCGGTCGCCATGTCGGACGGAAGCGTCATCTTGGTCGAGTTGGCTCGGGGGACCTTGAGTCGGGTCGCTGCGGACGGAACCACGGATGTCGTCGCGCATCTGGATGGTGGGCCGAACGGGGCAGCAATGGGGCCCGATGGCCGCATGTACGTATGCAACAACGGGGGGTTTGACGATCGCTCGGACCCGAGTGGCTTCTTCGGCGCACTTGGGATGCCGCGCTCATATTTGGGTGGTTCCATTCAGGTCGTCGACCTGAATTCCGGTTCATGGGAAACCTTGTATACCCACTGTGACGGAAATCGCTTGAGCGCACCGAACGACATCGTCTTCGATGCCAATGGCGGTTTCTGGTTCACCGATCTTGGCAAGTCGTGGGACCGACAGCAGGATCATGGCGGCCTCTATTACGCACAAGCCGACGGTTCAGACATCACTGAGGTTGTGTATCCGCTGAAGACGCCGAACGGCGTGGCGCTCTCTCCTGATCACAGCGTGATCTACGTCGCCGAAACCGACACGTGTCGGGTCTACCAGTGGCCGGTAGAGAGCCCGGGCGTGGTCGACAGGTCTGGGCGGTCGGCGATGGGCGGCGAGTTGCTGTACGCGATCGCCGGTACTCGGCGCTTCGATTCGATGGCCGTCGACAATGCGGGGAACGTGTGCGTAGGCACGCTTGGGCGAGGTGGAGCGGTGACTGTCATCGCCCCTGACGGAACTGCGGTCGAGGTCGCGACCGGGGACACGCTCACCACGAACATCTGCTTTGGTGGGCCCGACCTGACGACGGCCTATGTGACGTGTTCTCTCACCGGGTCGCTGCAGTCGATGCAATGGCCGCGGCCGGGCGCGAAGCTCGCGTTCTCAGGGTGAGACCTGATCAGTCGGCATCCAGGTGATCGTGCCAGTAGCCGTTCGGTGGCGGGACATCTTCGGGGAATATGACGTCGAACGGGCCCATGCTGATCAGGTAGAACTCGCAGCCTTCTGGCCCGGACATCTCCGAACCGTAGGCGGTTCCGGCCTGCACCCAACGGAAGTCCCCGGGAAGGTAGGTCCCTTCACCCTCAACCGTGAACTCCCCGCTCTTGATGATGTACAGAGTGTCGGACGGGTGCCAGTGTGATGGGGCCTTGTAGTTCGGGTCGAATCGCGAGATGGCGACGAGGTTGCCGGACTCCTCTTTGAAGGCTGGGTTGATCCGCTCTGGGTCCATCAGACTTTTCATCGCCGCGCCCTCCGGAACCCTCCCGGTCTCATCGACGTAGGGTTCATAAGGGAGGTCGTCGACGTGAATGACTTGCATTGGTGCCAGGGGCCCGCGATCCGTCATTTGGTTTCCTCTCGTCACAGGTTGCCCAACCAATTGGTTGGGTAGAACTAAACCTAGGCACACGCCCGGAAGAACGCAAGAGCCGCGGCGTCGCGTCCCTTGCACGTGCCGGCCAATTGTGCCAGTGTTTCTTAGACCAACCGGATGGATGGTTTATGGGCAGAACTGGTACGGAGTCATGAGAACACTGAGGTTCGACGGTGGCGCCAGAATCGGTCTGCGCGGAACCAGCACCTCTGTGTTCTATGCCAAACATTGGGTCGAGTCGATCGGTCTCGCTGTCTCGGAGTCCCGAGAAGCCGATCCAAACCTTCAAGTCGTCTTCGAACCCGGTCTCACAAACGCTGATGAACGTTCGCCCGAAACTCGAGATCTCGATCGCTCCACGGCCCCGACGCGAATCGTGTTGTGGGACTTCCACACCGGACGCGCCGGCTCGGGGCTTCACGCAGCTGCTGCTGCCGGCGTGTCGTGGGTCATTGGTCACGCCGACGGGATACCCCGATCGTTGCCGATCGACATGCCCGAGAAGTGGTGTGGCCTGGTTGGGGCCAACCTGGCGCTCGCCTGCTTGCTGGATCACAACCTGAGGGGTCCCCGGCCCCCACGCGTCGTGAACGTCTCAGCTGCCGACGTCCTCAGGTCTTTCGCAGATCAGAACGCCGGCAATCACGTCGAGGTCGAACACGGTTGGCGCCGCAACGGCAGCATGGCGGTGGAACATGGTGGCATCTACCCCCAAGGGTTCTTTCCGTGCCGCGACGGCCATGTCGCCATGGTCGGCAGGTCTCGTAGCGATTGGCGGGCGATTCGCGAGGTAATCGGGCGCCCGGCCTGGACCGACGATCCTCGTTTCGACGACCCGTTCGTTTTGGCAGGCGATTCAACCGAGGTAGACGTGTTGCTCGCTGACGCGCTGAGTGGGTTCGATCGCGACGAGCTACTCGAGAGATCCCTCCAAGAAGGGGCGACGCTCGCGCCCGTGTACTTCTCCCATGAGCTCGAAGAGCGGGGAATCCTCCGCTCCGATTTCATGAACAATGCCGGCCATGCCGGTTTGCCGTTCGAGATAATTCCCAACAAGGCCTCTGGATCGGGCAAGACTCAGGTCCCCTCGTCATGACCTCATCCATCCGACCAGCCTGCCGCTACCCAAGAACGATCCCTTCCCGAAAGACAGGTGGAACATGAAGTTCGGCATCATTGAGCTCTCGCAGCCCGACAAGGACATCGAGGCCTACCCGTACAGGGAGGTGCACGAGCGAGTCACCAAGGAGATAATCGAGGCCGATCAGGACGGTTACGACTATGTGTGGATCGCCGAGCACCATGCGAGCACCGGTTACGGCATCCTCCCCGATCCGCTGACCTACATCGCATATCTTGCGACACAGACCGAGCGCATCACGTTGTGCAGCGGTGTCATGGTCGTGCCGCTCCACAACGTCGTGAGGCTCGTCGAGAACATCTCGTTCGTGGACATCTTGACGAACGGTCGCATCGCGTTCGGCATTGGTTCCGGTTACAGGCAACACGAGTTCGACGCTCTTGGTGCGGACTTCGAGAACCGTCGGGCTTACCAGGCTGAAGCCCTCGAGGTCATGATGCGGTTGTTCCACGATCACCGGGTCGACCACAAGGGTGTTCACCTTCCCGACATCGACATCACAGGTGACTACGAGGTGTTGCCGCGCCCGATACAAGAGCCCCATCCGCCGATGTACATGGGCGCAGCCTCCGAGGAGTCGATCAGCCTCTGCGCGCGGTACGGGCTCGGGCTGCTCATGTCCACGCTGACACCAATCGAGCAGCTGGCCCCGAAGGCGCAGTTCTACACCGAGCAGTGCAAGGCCACCGAGGCCCCTTACAACGCCAACCCCGGCCACGGCTCCATCGGCATTGGCCGGATGGTCTATGTGGCCGAGACCGACGCTCAAGCGGAAGCGGAAGCCGGCGAAGCCGTGGTGCGCCACGTTCACTCGTTCACCGGAGCCTCGACCTCTGGTTATCTGGGGACGATTTCCCAGGAGAACAAGGACGCCTACCAGGCGGCCGGTTATTCCGAACTGTGCGAAGACACGATCATCTACGGCTCGGCGGAAACGGTCATCGAGAAGATCAAGTACATGGAGGAGATCACGGGCGCGAACTCGCTCATTCTTCACTTCCCGCCTTACAACAGCCGAGAGCAGAACAAGCGGGTGTTGCGACGCTTCGCCGAGGACGTCATCCCGAAGTTCCGCTGAGCGGCCACCACCTCAAGTGACCGCCACCGAGCGTTGGGGCGCCATCGATGATCAGTCGATCGACGAAGCCCGAGAGTTGTTGGGTGTCCCCCTCAGACGCGACCGGATGCAGTGGAACAAGGTCGCGACACGCGACGCCATTCGGCAGTTCACATTGGGTGCGGGCGACGACAACCCTCTCTGGACCGACGACGCCTACGCTGCCGCGACCAGATGGGGCGGGCTGTTGGCTCCGCCTTCTTTCTTGTACGCAGTCGACGCGACGATCGTCGCCCCCAGGTTGCCCGGCGTTCAGTGGATCTACGCAGGAACGCGGTGGCGCTGGTACGACGTGATCCGACGCGACGATGTGTTCGACGTCGGCGTTGTATTCACCGAGCTGGAAGAGAAGGAAGGTCGCCGGTTCGGAAAGTGGGTCCTTCAGAAGGGTGAGATCGTCTACCGCCGCGATCGTGGGGACGATGACGGCGCACTGATCTGTGTGGCCCAGGGTCGGGTGGCCCGTACTCCCAGGCGGACGAAGAAGAACAAGACGACCTCCACTTCGGCTGAGGCGAAGTCCGACCCAGCGCTGAGCCAGGTCGAAGAAGAGCCCGTGGCTTCCTTTGCTCCGGAAGTGACCCGCGAATCGCGACGAGGGCGCGTCCCCAGGTTCTGGGAGGAATGCGAGATTGGAGAGACCATCGGCCCAGTCGCCTTGGAACTCACGCTTGATGGGATCTTCTCCTGGTACACGGGAGCCCAGGGTGCCTTGCACTACGGGGGCGCCCACGGGGATGCCGTCAGGTATCGCCACCG
>JBPCTU010000625.1:0-13498 GCA_051011515.1 Acidimicrobiales bacterium | reverse complement strand
GTCCGTAACTGTCAACGGCACCGAGCGTTCAGCTCATGTCCAACCCAGAACCCTGCTGGTCCATTACCTCAGAGATGTGTTGGACCTCACCGGCACCAACGTGGGCTGCGACACCAGCTCCTGTGGCGCCTGCACTGTTTTGATCGACGGGCGCTCCGCGAAGTCGTGCACCATGCTCGCGGCCCAGGTCGACGGCTCCGAAGTGACCACCATCGAAGGACTCGCCGGCGACGATGGCCTTCACCCCATGCAGCAGGCATTCCACGAGTGCCACGCACTGCAGTGCGGGTACTGCACACCCGGGATGATCATGGCCTCGGTCTCGCTGCTCGACGAGTACCCCAACCCGACCGAGGATCAGATCCGGATGGGACTCGAGGGCAACCTTTGCCGCTGCACCGGCTACACCAACATCATCAAGGCGGTTGCCGAGGCCGCGGGAGGTGCGTCATGACCGACGTCGACGGAGGAATCGGTACCCGGCTGCTCCGCAAGGAGGACGCCAAACTCATCACCGGCGAGGCCCGGTTCGTTGATGACATCCATGCGCCCGGCGAACTGTGGATGGGCATGGTGCGGTCCCAGATGGCACATGCGCGAATCACATCCATCGATGCCTCAGCAGCCGAGTCGATGCCTGGCGTGCACTCAGTGGTCAACGGAAGCCAACTCGCGGCCAAGGAACTCTGGGGCGCACCGCTGCCATGCGCGTGGCCGGTCACCGACGACATGTTGAACCCTGAACACTGGCCCGTCGCGCCCGAGTACGTGCACCACGTGGGAGAGATCGTGGCGATCGTGCTGGCCGACAGTCGATACGAGGCTGCCGACGCAGCCGAAGCAGTGGTCGTCGACTATGAGCCACTGGACGTCGTCGCATCGCTGGAAGCCGCGGTCTCCGACCAGACCCATGCACACGGCGAGCTGGGCACGAACAAGGCTTACACGTGGGCGATCGACGCCGACCCGGAAGGCACCCAAGCCGCCTTCGACGCAGCTGCCCACACGGTCTCGGCCAACTTCGTTCAGCAGCGACTCATTCCGACCCCGATGGAACCCCGAGGAGTCCTCGCCGTGCCATCACCGATGGGCGGTGAGGTCACCCTGTACAGCGCCACCCAGGTTCCACACGTGCTGAGGGTGATGGTCGCGGCCACCACTGGAATACCAGAGCAGAAGATTCGCGTCATCGCTCCGTCCGTTGGAGGAGCATTCGGTGCCAAGCTCAACATCAATGCCGACGAGATCCTCGCTGTTGCTCTCGCGAACGACATCGGGCGACCAGTGCGTTGGACCGAGACGAGGTCCGAAGCGGCGGGCTCGACCCACCAAGGTCGGGGGCAGCTCCAGAACGTCGAGTTGGCTGCCGACGCTGACGGCAAGTTGACCGCGGTCAGGGTCAACATCGATGCCGACATGGGCGCCTATATGATGCTCATCACGCCAGGCACGCCCTTGTTGGGTTCCTTCCTCTACCACGGTGTCTACGAGACGCCGCAGTTCAGCTTCACCTGCAACGGGTGGTTCACGAACCTCACGCCAACTGACGCGTATCGAGGGGCTGGGCGCCCGGAGGCCAGCTACGCCATCGAACGGGCCATGGACCTGTTGGCGCTGGAGGTAGGTGTCGGCCCCGTGGAGATTCGGCGCCGCAACTACATCGCGGGTGGAGAGGCGTTCCAGGATTGGGAGAGCCCTGCAGGACTCAGCTTTGACTCCGGCCACTACGGACCCAATCTCGACAAGGCGTTGGAGGTCGCCGGCTACGACGCCCTCCGCAGCGAACAAGCAGAGCGTCGAGCTGCTGGTGACAACAAGCAGCTCGGGATCGGCTTGTGTACGTACGTCGAGATCTGTGGCCTGGCGCCGAGCCGTGCGCTCGGTGGCCTGAACTACGCGGCCGGCGGATGGGAACACGCCACCGTCAGGGTCCTGCCCACCGGCAAGTTGGAGGTCGTATCGGGCTCGACGCCTCACGGCCAGGGGCACGAGACCACCTGGTCCCAGATCATCGCCACCAAGATGGGTGTCGACCCCGGCGACGTCACCGTCGTCCACTCCGACACCGCGTTGAGTCCGTTGGGAATGGACACCTACGGATCGAGGTCGCTGGCAGTTGGCGGCGTGGCCATATCCATGGCCGCCGACAAGGTGATCGAGAAGGCGAAGTTGCTGGCAGCACACCAGTTCGAGGCTTCGCCCGACGACATCCAGTTCGAGGCCGGAAACTTCTTCGTTGCCGGCACCCCGTCCAAGAGCGTGCACATCCAAGAGCTCGGGTTCGCGGCATTCTCGGCTCACGACCTACCCGACGGGATGGAACCGAACCTCTCCGAGCAGGTCTCGTTCGACCCCACCAACTTTGCATTCCCGTTCGGTACCCACGTGGCCGTCGTGGAAATTGACGAAGACACAGGAAATGTGGACCTGATCAAGTACGTCGCCGTTGACGACTGCGGTACTCAGGTCAACCCTCTCATCGTTGAGGGCCAGGTTCACGGCGGCGTGGTTCAAGGAGCCGCTCAAGCACTCTGGGAACACGCCATATACGACGACAACGGCCAGATCACGAACCCATCGCTGCTCGACTACCTGGTGCCATCTCCGATGGAGGTGCCCCAGATCGAAACGGATTCGACGGTCACGGTCAGCACCAGCAACCCGCTCGGCGTCAAGGGCGTCGGTGAAGCCGGAACCATCGGTTCGGCGGCGGCGGTCATGAACGCGGTCTGCGACGCTCTCAGTCCCCACGGCATATCGGACATGGAGATGCCGGCGAGCCCGTGGCGGGTACGACGAGCCATCGAAGCGGCGGGAGGTGCGTCATGATCCCGGCAGCATTCGACTACGTCCGTGCCGAGTCAGGCGACCATGCCCTCGAGTGTCTCGCCGAACACGGCGACGACGCCAAACTCATGGCGGGCGGTCACAGCCTCATTCCGCTCATGAAGTTTCGGCTGGTCCGACCGGGCGTGATCGTCGACATCGGCGCGCTCAACGGCGATCTCAGTGGCATTCGTGTCGAAGGCGACCAGGTCGTCATCGGAGCGCTGACGACCCACAGCGAATTGGAGCACTCGTCAGATCTCCGCGAGGCGTGCCCGATGTTGAGCCATGTCGCGAGCCTCGTGGGCGACCCGTCCGTGCGTCACCGGGGAACACTCGGCGGTTCGTTGGCTCACGCCGACCCGGCGTCGGACCTTCCGGCGGCCGCGATTGCGCTGGGTGCGACGCTGGTCGCTCGTGGTCCCGGGGGTGAGCGAGAGATCGCCATCGACGACTTCTTCGCCGGGTTCCTCGAATCGTCGCTCAACCCTGACGAGATGCTCACCGCGATCCGCGTCCCTGTATCGACCGGTGGCTGGGCCTACGAGAAGTTCAACCGTCGGGCCCAGGACTGGGCGATCGTCGGCGCAGCCGTAGCCGAGGGGGGAGCAGGTGTTGCGCTGGTGAACATGGGACCGACGCCCATGCGCGCATCAGCGGTCGAGTCCGCGGTCTCCTCAGGGGCTTCGCGGGCCGATGCCGCCGCCGCGGCGACAGTCGATACTTCGCCGCCGACCGACAACAACGCCGACGCTGACTATCGCAATCACCTGGCCGCCGTCCTCACCGAACGCGCTCTCACCACTGCGAGTTCATAGGTACTTGGCCACCCAGAGCTAGCGGGGCAGCCCCAAGACTCGCTCGGCCACGATGTTCCGCTGAACCGCCCAAGTTCCGCCGCCGATCGTCAGGGCCGGCGAGAATACGAAGCCGTAGTGCCAAATGGGGTCGACACCGGGAAAGAGGTCGACCTCGAAGTTGATCTCGGTGACACCGACCCGCATTCGTTGTGGAACGGGGCCTTCGGGCCCCGCGCCTTCCAACAGGCCGCACGGCCCCACGAGCTCGCGAGCGAGTTCCATCGTGTGCTGACCGTGTTCGTCGGCCATGAGTTTCTGAATCGACGCCTCCGGGCCCGGGTGGCGACCGCTCAACCGGGCCGAGAGCGTACGGAGGCGATTGAGGCGCAGCAGCTCCGACTCGCAGTGGAGCGCCGCCAGACGCTGGCGCATGACGGGGTCGGATTCACCACCCCGGCCTCGGACCAGGTCGAGCAACAGAGAGGCAGGCGGGCCCGCACCCCACAGCGACCCGGCTGCGGACAGAGAGACCCGCTCGTTTGCGAGCGTCACTTTGGCAAGCCGCCACCCGTCTCCTTCCTCCCCCACACGAAGGTTGACCGGCAAACGCACATCGTCGAAGAACACTTGATTGAACGAGTGGGCGGTTGTCATGTCGATGATCGGCGACATCGTGATACCCGGCAGGTCCATAGGGCAGATGAAGTAGGAGATGCCCTTGTGTTTGGGCGCTGTGGAGTCAGTTCTTGCGATGAGAATCCCGAAGTCGGAAGTGTGGGCGCCACTCGACCAGATCTTCGAGCCATTGACGACGTATTCATCTCCATCGCGTTCGGCGCTGGTGGTCAGGCTTGCCAGATCGGAACCAGCGTCAGGTTCGGAGAAGAGCTGGCACCAAAACTCCTCGGCCGACAGGATCGGCGGCACATATCTGTCGATCTGGTCAGGGGTTCCAGCCTCCAAGATCGTCGGCGCAGCCCAGCCGATCCCGATGGCGTTCTGGGGCATCTTGACCTTCGCCCGAGCCAGCTCATCAGCGATGACGAGTTGGTGGATCGGGGTCGCAGCCAGACCGTGCGGCTCCGGCAGGTGTGGAGCTACATAACCCGCCTTGGCCAAGTCCTCGGCCGTCGGATCGGGATGGTCTGCCAGCCAAACCCGAACCGCGTGTCTTCGGGCATCGTCATCGTCAGGAAGGTCGAAGTCCATCAGGTGCTCCGCTGGTTCGGGCCCACAGCGTCGCACAAGGCATCGCCGAAGACTCGACTCTTCCGCCCGCGTGGGCCGGGGCCGGACCAATTCGGCGGCCGACGACAGGCTGGGCCACGATGTGTCCGTGCCAAGTGATTCCGCCGGCGCAGCGTCGGCCAGGGCCGACGGCGCCACCGTCCTGTTGCCCCGACCTTCGGCAGGCCGCACGTTCGCCTCGTCGAGAAGGGTTCGCCTGTCCGACACCACACCGACAGGTGTGCTCCGACTGGATGCATTGGGTCGTTATATCCAAGACATAGCCACCGACGACGCACGCGAGACGATGACGGGCCGCTACCTGGCCTGGGTGGTTCGGCGATGCGTGATGGAGGTCACCAGTGCTCCCACATCCGAAGAGATGTGCGAGCTGACCACGTGGTGTGCCGGCTACGGGAGCCGGTGGGCTGAGCGCCGAACCTCGCTGGTCGGCAGCCGAGGTGGTCGATGCGAAAGCGTGGTGTTGTGGGTAGCGGTGGACACCAAGACCGGCGCGCCGGCACGTTTACCGGACTCATTCCACGATTCCTATGGTGAGGCCCACGCCGGCAGAAAGGTGAGCGCGAGGCTCCAGCACGGGTCGCCGCCATCTCACGCAGACCCCACCGAGTGGCAGTTTCGGGAAGCCGACATGGACCGTCTCGGACACGTCAACAATGCGGCGTACTGGACCATCGTCGAGGAGAGATACCGATCACACGAGCGACCATCGGCTTTCCGAGCCGAAGTGGAGTACCGGGACCCGACAGTGGCCGGAGCCGGGTTGCAGATCCTCGAGTACCAGCCCGACATGTGGGTCGTCGACGGGTCGGGTGATACCAAGGCGTCGTTTCGAGTCAACGAGATCGAAACGGCAGCTGCGGAATCCCCTACTCTGCGAAGATGACGAGCGCACAAGACGTTGTCGCCGATCTGGCGGCCGAGCATCTAGACCTCGGCTCCTTACTCGCCACGCTGGAGGACACCGAGTGGGCTGCGGCCACCGCTAGCCCGGGGTGGTCGGTTGCAGACCAAGTCGGCCACCTCGCCTACTTCGACGAGACCGCAGCGCTGGCTATTGCCGACCCTGAGGCATTCAGGCTGAGCGCCGAAGAGCTGTTGTCGAACGCGGGCGATGACTTCCCCGACATGTTGTTGGCCAAACCTCGATCGATGGCTCCGGCCGAGTTGCGGCAATGGTGGACCGAGGCCGGCAGCGCATTGGTCGAAACCGCCACCCGCTTGGACGACTCCACACGAGTGCCGTGGTATGGACCCGAGATGGGCTCCAAGTCATTCCTGAGCGCGCGCTTGATGGAGACATGGGCCCACGGTCAGGACATCGCAGACGCGATGGGTAGATCACGAACGCCCTCGAATCGTCTGCGCCACGTCGCTCAACTCGGCGTCAACACTCGGGGTTGGTCGTATGCGATACGACAGCTGCCAATCGACGAATCTCCCATCCGGGTCCACCTTTCAGCGCCGGACGGCAGCGACTGGACCTGGGGTCCAGAGGAAGCCGAATCAACCGTTGAGGGCGACGCGGTTGACTTCTGCCTGGTGGTAACTCAGCGAAGACATGTCGACGACACCGACCTGCGCTTGGTCGGATCGCCGGCCGAGGAGTGGATGTCGATCGCTCAGGCCTTCGCGGGAGGGCCCACTGATGGCCCACCGAGGAGTTCCCGATGACCGATCCCGTGCTCGTGGATCTCTCCGACGGCATCAGCACTGTCACGCTCGCCGATGAGGCCAACAAGAACGCCCTCGGGGCCGACCTCGTCGATCAGATTCGGGGAGCCGTCGCTAACGCAAACTCCGATTCCGACACCCGTGCGATAGTTGTCACCAACACGAGTAACACGTTCTGCGCTGGTGCGAACCTCAAGGAGCGTTCCGCGAACACGGCCCAGGCTTCGGACTCGAACGGCTTCGAACGTCTGTTGAGCGAGATTCAATCATCGCCGACGCCCGTGATCGGTCGCATCGCGGGCCACGTGGTCGGCGGGGGCCTGGGACTCGCGGCCGTGATGGACATATCCGTCGCTGCCAACGACGTCCGGTTCGGCTTCACCGAGGTCCGGCTCGGCGTCGCGCCGGCGATGATCTCGGTCGTTTGCCTACCCAAGATGCGGCGAGGTGAGGCGTTGGAGGCATTCCTGCGCGGGACCCGCTTCTCGGCCGACAGGGCGGTTGAGCTCGGCCTGATCAACCACGCCGTGGATCGCGACAACCTCGATGCCGAGGTGAGTTCAGTCCTGGACGACGTGCTTCGAGGCGGACCGCTTGCCCTGGCCGCAGCAAAACGTCTGGTCTACGACGTCCCCGCGATGGAGCAATCGGAAGCTTTCGCGCATACTGCCGAGATCTCCGGGCAGCTTTTTGCAAGCGACGAGGCCGCTGCGGGGATGAAGGCGTTTCTGGAGAGGACCGATGCCCCCTGGATTCCAGATGAGAACTGAATCGATTGCCACACGCCAAGGGGTTGAACCGAATCATGGAGGCCTCGCTGCCTGAAGTAGCTACCTTCTCGGTCCTGTTGGACAGCCAGGCCGCCACACACCCCGAGCGGCGGCTACTGGTGCTGCCAAACGAAGAGGCGACCTACGGCGAGCTCGCCACCCAAGCCAACCACTTTGCTCGCTGCCTGCTCGGGCTGGGCGTCAACCCGGGCGACAACGTCGGCATCCTGCTTCCCCCCATGGTCGACTACGTCGCTGCAATGTTCGGCGTCGCCAAGATCGGCGCTGTCCCGGTACTGATGAACGCCCGCTTCAAGGCAAGGGAACTCGAGCACGTGATCACCAACGGTGATCTCACAACGATCCTGACCTCGTCGAGCGTTGCCGACAAGGTGGACTTCCCGGACCTGTTGGTCGAGGCGTTGCCAGGTTTGGGAGCCAACCCGGCTGGCGGGCCCGTCGAGGTCGAGACCGCCCCAGAGCTGAATCATGTCGTGCTTATCGATGATGCCCAGCGACCCGGATTCATGGGACGCGACGGATTCGATGCTGCAGCGTCATCGGCTGATTCGGCCGAGTTCGAGTCCCGTCAGCACCGAGTCCAGGTCCATGACGTTGCTCTGATCATGTACACCTCGGGTACGACTGCCTCCCCAAAGGGAGCCATGCTCAGCCATGAGGGGTTGGTCCGCCAAGCGACCCTGGCCGGCCAGGCGAGATTCGGCCTGGACGACGAAGACGTCATGTGGACCCCTCTGCCGATGTTCCACATCGGCGGGATGAGCTACATCCTCACCGCCATCACGGCCGGATGCACGATCGTGCACGCGGGCCACTTCGATGCCGAGGTGGCGGTGAGACAACTCATCGATGAGAGCTGCACGGTCGCGTTACCTGCATTCGAGACCATGTGGCTCCAGATACTCGATCACGCCGACACGACCCCGGAGTCGCTCGAACATCTGAGGCTCGTTCTAGCCGTCGGTGTTCCCGAACGCCTCCGCATGATGCAAGACCGCTTGCCTCACGCGGCCATGGTCACGACCTTCGGCGGGACCGAGGCGAGCTCACATCTCAGCATCGCGGTAGCCGACGACCCGCCCGAGACTCGACTCACCACAGGCGGGTTCCCGCTGCCGGGTGTCGAGGTTCGAATCGTGAATCCCGAGACCGGGGCTGGAGCCGACCCCGGCGAACCGGGGGAGATCGTGTACCGGGGCTGGAGCCGTTTCCTGGGTTACTACAACGACCCCGAGGGCACAGCGGCCGTGATCGACGACGATGGCTGGTTCTACTCGGGCGACGTAGGCACGCTCGACGAAGAAGGCCGCTTGACATTCGTCAGCCGGCTCAAAGACATGCTCAAGGTGGGGGGCGAGAACGTGGCTGCCGCTGAGATCGAGGGATTCCTCGTGTCCCACCCTGCCATCAACATCGTCCAGGTGGTCTCGGCGCCCGATGCCCGATACACCGAGGTAGCAGCGGCGTTTGTCGAACTGAAACCACGCCAGCAGACGTCCGAAGCCGAGATCATCGACTTCTGTCGGGGCAAGATCGCGACGTTCAAGATCCCCCGGTACGTCCGCTTCGTGGACGAGTGGCCGATGTCGGGCACCAAGATCAAGAAGTTCGTCCTCCGGGAGAGGATCGCCCGAGAACTAGCCGAAGCGGGAACAACCGAAGCCCCAAGGCTGACATCGTCCTAACGCTCTGGAGTGGTTCGGAATAGTCTTCTCGGCAAGCGAAACGGCCAGGGGTGAAACCGTGAGTTACGAAACGTTCCTCGTCGACAAGGCAGATGGCATTGCCGTTGTCACGATGAATCGGCCTCAGAAGCTGAATGCCATGAATCGAACGTTCTTCAGGGAACTCCCCGATGTGATGGCAGACCTCAGCTCCGACCCCGAAGTGACCGCAGCCGTTCTCACTGGGGCGGGCAAGGCGTTCTCAGCGGGGGGTGACATCGAGATGTTCCCCGGGTTGATGAACAACACAGCGGCCGCACGACGCCACCTGAAGATGGTCTTCGATGCCTTCCATTCGATCGAGGACTCCTCGGTCGTGGTCATCGCAGCCGTGAACGGCATAGCCCACGGCGGCGGCACCGAGATCACATTGGCGTGCGACTTCGCGTTCGCTTCCACCGGGGCCAACTTCGCCTTCCGGGAGGCCTCCCTGGGCCTGATCCCTGGCTATGGGCTAACCCGGGGAGCGGACATCATCGGGCTTCCCTGGATTACTCGCCTGGCGACGTCAGCCGAGGTGATCGACGCCGACACCGCGGCTCGTATCGGACTCGTCATGGACGTCGTCGAGCCTGATGACCTCATGGACACCGCCAGCAGGGTGGCTCGCTCCATTGCCTCGAACTCCAGCTCAGCGGTCGATACCGCCAAGCGGCTACTACGCCGGAACGCCCGTGAAGGCTTGGCAATGGCCGTCGAGTCAACCGCCGTCGGCTTCCTGGCAGGGGAAGCAAACGAGCCGGTCCAGGCGTTCCTGAACCGCGATCGCAGCTGATTTGGACCGCAATCGCGACTGATCTTCACCATCGACCGCTTCCCCAGGCGGGTCCGATCGAAACAATGAGCAGAGTTTCTCGCGGCGTGACGACAACCACTACCCTGCGGGAGTCATCCAGGGGGGCTAGATGATCAGCGCGGCTAATTACCTCGACCCAAGCATAAATCTTCAGTTGTTGGTGGGTGGATTGGCGCTCGGTGCTATCTATGCACTGGTCGCCCTCGGCTTCGTCCTGGTCTACAAGAGCACCGACGTCTTGAACCTGGCTCATGGCGAATTCGTGATGCTGGGTGCGTACTTCTCGGTCACAGTCTTCGTCACCCAGGGGCTCAACTTCTTCCTGGGCCTGATCATCGTCATGGCCGTAATGGCGCTGTTCGGGTTGGCCGTCCACTACGGCATCATGCGACGCATGGTCGGGCAGGCGTTCTTCGCAATCGTGCTTGCCACGATTGGGATAGCCACGATCATTCGCGCACTCCTTCTGATCTTCTACGGCCCCGAAGAGCGCGGCCGCCTGACGGTGCTCCCTCAGGGGAGCTTCGAGGTAGGTGGGGCGACGATCAGATGGGTCGAAGTCATAATCATGGTGACGGTGGCAGTCTGCGTTGGCATCTTCTTCGCATTCTTCAAGCTCACCCGGCTGGGTTTGCACATGAGGGCGGTAGCTGACGACCTCGAAGCCGCAGCGGCGATGGGCATCGACCCTGACCGCGTCTATGCAATGACCTGGGCCGCCGCAATGGCAATGGCCGGCCTCGGCGGCTTGTTGTTCGCACACGTGACCGGGGCGATCGATCAGAACATGGCGGCAATCGGCCTACGAGCGTTCCCGGCCGCAGTCATTGGGGGATTGAGCTCTCTCGGAGGCGCGATTGTGGGTGGGCTGATCGTGGGCGTGCTCGAACAGCTGGCCGGCGGTCACATCGGAACCAAGTGGCGTGAGCCAGTCGCATTCTCGGTGCTGTTCATCGTGCTCCTGGTGCGACCGTACGGGATCTTTGGCCAGAAGGACCTCGAGCGGGTATGACAGCCACCGCCGACCCGCCGCTCGAACCGGCCCCGGATGAGCCACCCTCGACAAATGCCTGGTCGAGCGTGGTCCATCACCGGTTCACCCCGTTCATCATTGCCGCCGTAACACCGTTCCTACTGGCGTCGATTACGACAGACCTCGGCAATGGCTGGAAGGCGCTCATCACCCTGGTGATAGTGGTGATCGTGGCGCGGCTGGCCTGGACATCCACGCCGACGAAGAATCTCACCCACCGCCAGGACATGAACATGTGGCGGTTGCCCAGTCAGCGGTCCTGGGCGGCTGTCGTCGTCTTCGGACTCCTGGCAGTCCCCTTCATCCTGGCGTCGGATTACGACCCGCCAATGGACTTCCCATGGGCGACGTGGTTCACGGTGCTCAACACGATTCTGATCTTCTCGATGGGAGCCGCGGCGTTCAATCTGCTCGTCGGTTACACGGGCCAGATCAGCCTGGCCCACGTCGCGTTCTTGATCTTCGGCACTATCGCCGGCGCCGTGGTCGGGCTGCAATGGGAGAACGGCAACTTCTGGTTGGCGTTACCGGCTGCAGCACTGACAGGCGCGGTCATCGGAGCGATCGTGGGGCTACCGGCGTTGAGGTTGAAGGGCCTCTATCTGCTTCTAGCGACGCTGGGCGTGCACTTCGTAGCCCTGCTGATCTGGAGGGAGTACCTACAACGGAACTTCGGGTTCGTCGGAATCTCCTTCGACGACCCGACCGTGCCCAGCTGGCTCCACTGGCTCCCGTTCATCGATCCCGACGAGAACGGCGAGTTCATCATTCGCGGCAACTTCCGGTGGTACTGGGTGCTGATGCCCATCACCGTCGCCGTCCTCCTCTTCATGGTCAACATCATCCGGACCCGTGAAGGGCGGGCCTTTGCGGCTGTTCGCGACCGTGACGTGTCGGCATCGCTCCTTGGAGTCAACGTCGGGCGATCCAAACTGCTCGCGTTCGCGGTGTCGTCTGCTGTCGTAGCGCTCTCGGGATGCCTTGGCTCCTATTACCTGGGAGCGAGAGGTGAGGATTCCTTCGATGTGCAGCTGGTGCTGGATTACGCAGTGATCATCGTCGTCGGTGGATTCTCCAGCATCCAGGGTGCGATCTTCGGATCGATCTTCTTCTGGGCACTCCCGGAGTGGTTCGAGTGGGCTCGAGAGGAACTCTGGATCGTCAGGGATATCGAATTCCTCAGCGATCACCCGAGCGAGATCGACCTGGCCATCAAGGGCGTTCTGGTCGTCGTGATCTTGACCTTCAAGCCCGAGGGCTTGACGGCACTTTGGAAGGACGCGAAGGCCGCAACGGCGCGGATGATGGCAAAGAGGGATTCATGACTGAAAGCCCCGGACTGCACGTACGGGACTTGGATGTCACGTACGGAGGGGTGCGCGCTCTGCACCAAGTGACGATCGACGTCACTCCCGGGTCATTCGTTTCGGTGCTGGGCGCGAACGGAGCCGGCAAGACCACCCTGGTGAGATCGATCACGGGCATCCTCTACCTCCACAAGGGCCGGGTGCGCGGCGGTTCGATCGAGATCGGTGGCGAATCGGTTCTCGGGAGGAAGAGCGCCACCATCGTCAAAGCCGGCGTCTCGCAGGTTCCCGAAGGCCGGAAACTGTTCCCGACATTATCGGTCGAGGAGAATCTTCTCTGCGGGGCCGCAACCCGGTCTGACACTGATGAGGTCGATCAGACGCTGGGGGAGATGTACGACCTCTTCCCTCAGATCGAAAAGCTTCGGAAACAGACAGCCGGGTTGCTCTCCGGCGGCGAGCAGCAAATGGTCGCAGTCGGTCGAGCGTTGATGTCGCGTCCGTCGTTGTTGATTTGCGACGAGCTGTCGCTGGGACTCGCTCCCAAGATCGTGCAGCAGCTCTTCGAGTTGTTGACGGGCATCAACGCAGAACGCGGTACCTCTGTTCTCATTATCGAACAAAACGCCCGGCTGGCCTTGGCCCACGCAACGCACGCATACGTGCTCGAACTCGGCGAAGTAGTTCTCGAAGGGCCAGCCGCGGAGCTCCGCGAGGATCCCATGGTTCAAGAGCTCTACCTGGGTGGCGGCGGTGAAGCGCGGGACGCCTATGCATCAATCGAACGTTCCCCGCGAGGCGGCGTCGATAGATGAGTGATCCTCTCCTCACGATCGAGAATCTCACGGTCCAGTTCGGTGGCGTACGCGCCTGTGACAGCATCGATACCGTCGTCGAGCGTGGCGAGCTGTTCGCCTTGATCGGACCAAACGGCGCCGGTAAGACGACCCTTGTCAATGCGGTCACGGGGATATATGTGCCCCTCGAGGGGGCCAAGGTCGAGCTGCGGCGGCGGGACAAAGGACCGGAGGACCTCCTGTCCTATCGTCCGTACCAGATCGCTCGCCGGGGAGTCGCCCGAACCTTTCAGAACCTGGGTCTGTTCCGCTCCGAGACCGTGCTCACCAACCTGATGCTCGGTAGATACATCCACCAGAAAACCGGCGTGGTGAGCGGTGGCCTGTTCACCCGTCGCGCTGTGAACCAAGAGCTCGAGACGAGAGCCGCCATCGAACAGGTGGTCGACCTCCTCGACCTCGGAGCCTTCCGCCGTGACCAGGTCGGCGGCCTCCCCTACGG
>JBPCTU010000624.1:0-3530 GCA_051011515.1 Acidimicrobiales bacterium | reverse complement strand
CAGGAAGGAGAACCCGGCGAACCCTTGCGTGAACCGGTCGCCCTCCTGGTTGGAGCCCGTGGTGACGATCACCGACGCGTGGCCTTGTTCGTACAACTCGAACGCCGCGCGCAGTCTTGCCTCCAAGACCGGAGAGGGCCGGCCGTCGTATTGCGCCGCCCCCAGAACGACGATCGCGTCGACGGGGCCGGCCTGGTCATCGCGGCTCGCCTGCCAAACCTGCACGAAAGTGATGCCGACGTACAGAACTGCGAGTCCGACCAGGGCCGCAGCCACGGCGATCAGTGTCCGCTTGCGGGTCCACCTCCCGCCGGAGCCACCTTCGCCGTTCGACCGACCGGAGTCTGCCGACGGGCTGGTCGCGGCCACTGGACTCAGTCCAGTGACTGCCGAGCAGCCTGGAGGCGGTCGATGACCAGTTCTCGGTCCAAAAGCTCCAACGGCTCGAACAGGGGTGGTCCTACTCGGCGACCAGTGACGGCTATCCGGACCGGCACCTGCGACTTGGCGCCCAGATCGTCGCCGACCTTGCGGACTACCGCCTCCAGGGTCTCTGCGTCCCAGTCACACGCGCCTAGTGCTTCGATCGATGCATCGAGTACCGCAGGCACGTCCTCGCCACCCATGGCCTTGGCGATCTTCGCGATCTCCTTCTCGTCGGTCTCCACAGGGGCGCCAACCGTGAACATCCAATCGACCAGCGGCACGATGTCGGGAAGTCGACGCAGCCGCTCACGAACATGGGGGATGACCGCTCCAAGAACGTCGGGGTCGAAGCGATCGGCCGGCCAAGGCGCCGATGCTCCAACCCATGGAGCCAGGCGCCGGAGTAGATCATCTTCGTCGAGGGCGCGGATGTACTCGCCGTTGATGTGCTCCAGCTTTTTCATGTCGAAGAAAGCGGGGGCCTTGTTGACATCGCCGAGATCGAACAACTCGACGATCTCGGCCATCGGCCGGACCTCGACATCGTCAGGAGGGCCCCAACCGAGCAGCGCCAAGTAGTTGGCCATCGCCTCCGGAAGGAAACCGTCGGCCTCGAAGTCGGCCAGAGCGACCGAGTCCTTTCGCTTCGAAAGCTTCTTGCGGTCGTCTCCGACCAACAAGGGCAGATGTGCGTATACCGGTGGCGTTCCGTAGTCGAGCGCGTTCCACAACAAAATCACCTTGGGTGTGGTGTTGAGCAGATCCTCGCCGCGGACAACGTGGGTAATGGCCATCTCGTGGTCGTCTACCGCATTCGCGACCAGGAAGACCGGGGTCCCGTTTCCCCGCCGGATCACGAAGTCCTCGAACTCCGCGTTCTCGAACACCACAGTGCCACGGACCACGTCCTCGATGACGGTCTGGCCCTCGTCGGGAGCCCGGAACCTCACGGTCACACCGTCGCCGTCGACCACGTCGGCGCGATCGCGGCAATGTCCGTCGTATCCGCCTTTGAACCCTGTCGCCTTGTTTCGCTCACCGATCGCGTCGCGGGTGCAATCGCACAGGTACGCGGCCCCGCTGGCTACCAGCTGATCAACCGCGGCCAGATACAGGTCTTGTCGTTCGGATTGGAGATACGGGCCCTCGTCCCAGTCCACACCCAACCATTCGAGTGGTTGGGTGATTGCTGCGTAGTACTCGGGCGTAGCCAATGACGCGTTCGTGTCTTCGATTCGGAGCACGAACGTGCCGCCGGTGTGCCGAGCGTGAAGCCAGTTGAAAAGGGCGGATCTGGCACTGCCAACATGGAGATATCCGGTGGGGGCCGGAGCGAACCGGACCCGAGGAGGTTGGCTCATCAATCGTCGAACTCGTCAGAGTGGAGCTCGGGGCCCCTCAGCACATCAAGGTCGATCAGCGCCGTCCAGTCATCGGAGTAGACACTCGCCACCGCACTCGGGCTGGACTTCAAGAGTTCAGCCGGCACCGAGTCGGCGATGCGTCGGCGCTCGAGGTAGTGGTGGGGATTGTCGACACGGTCGAACCCTTGACGACGCGCCGAGACCAACTCTGGGTCCGGTGATGGGTCAAGAAAGCCGAACAAGCTGAACGCGATCTCCAAGTCCTGGGTAACCGGCGCCCGGCCAAACAGAGAGGCACGCTTCAAAGCAACGAGGACACCCCCGGCTGCCGCGTCTTCCCAGCGCTCACCCTCGGCGAGGTGGACTCGAGACTCGAACGCTTTCACGAGCTTCAGGGCGTAACCCTGGTCGGGGCCCTGATTTCCGAGACCCGGCCCCTCAGGCAGACCGGCGGGTATGTCGCCAGGACGTTCTGCTCGCCACGAGTCGTCGCGGCGGGGCGGGGACTCGTAGTACTTGACGTGGTCCGGTCGGGCGGGGACGTAGTTGGGTGCAGCCACGCCGTAATGCTACGACCTCAGCCCACCACCAGCGACCGCACCTGACGGGCCACGTCGTCGTCACCAGCCCACTCCGCGATTCCAGCGGCCGCCTCAATGGTGGCGTCGTCCCGGCTGGTGGGCGGGACACGATGCAGCTGATCAACGATCTCGGGCAGCCGACCGCCGGCGTGCAGTCCGAACGCCAGCCACCTGGCGTGGTATCGCCCAGGATCGCGGTGAAAGATCTCTTCGAGCTCGTCCACGCCGCGCTGACCGTATGTCTCTGACGCAACAACGAGGGCATACATGCCAGGTGGTACCTGGCCGGGGAGCTGTTCGAGGAGACGCCGGGCAACCGGTCCATGACCCGACACGGCAGCGGTCTCGATCGCCACCAGCTTGAACGCCGCCTGGTCGTTTCCGCTGAGGCTGGACGACAGGTCCAAGGCGCGGCCGACAGCGGCCTCCTCTTGGTGGCTGAGGGCCACCAGGATCTCGCGCATTTCGGCCTGCTGCTCCTGTTGTTTAGCGGCCTTGCGCGGGGCCCGAAGCGAAGAGATGTTGGTGAACACGGCCCATCCGAATACCAGGGCCGCGAATCGGAACCCAACCAAGATCAGCAAGACGGCAGCCGCCACTCCGGTGACAACTGAGATGATGGCCGCCCTGCGCCAGCGTTGCTCGCGGGTGCCGGGCAACAACTCGGCCAGCACGTGGCCCCCATCGAGGGGAAGAACGGGTAGAAGGTTCACCAGCCCCCAACCCAGGTTGATCCATAGCGTCACGACCACAAAAAAACGGACGTCGCCTGTGCCTACGCCGCCAACCAAGACCGTCGCGGCGGCGACTGCGAGACCCAGCACCACCCCGGCAATGGGTCCTGCAAGAGCGACACTGATGAGATTCCATCGACTCGCATCGGCACGCGGCTGCCAGTGCGTCAGCCCCCCGAAGCTGTAGAGATCGATCGTGGGGTTCGAGCCCAATCGTTTGGCTGCAAATGCGTGACCCAGCTCATGCCACAGGATCGACACTGCAGCTACCGCAGTCCAGATGAGCACCGTGGACGCGGTGGCTCCGGGAAACAACCCGAGGATCACCACCACTACAAAGAACGACACCTGCATGCGGACAGGGAAGCCGAACAGCGTGAACCGCACACCCCCTCCCCCGATCTGCAAACCCGAGAACGGAGCGG
>JBPCTU010000623.1:0-6592 GCA_051011515.1 Acidimicrobiales bacterium | reverse complement strand
TTGTCAGCCCGATCGTCGACATCCGAGGCAGGCTGGTCCAGCAAGCAGACGTGGAAGCCTTCACAGTGCGCAGCGACCAACCCTCGTACTGGCGGCTTGCCAGCCTCGATTCGTTCGACGGTCAGGTCTGGGGCACCGACACCATCTCGTACGGCAAGGCGTCGGGGACACTTTCCGACGACTCTGAAGTCAATGCTGAGGTGAATCTCCTCACGCAAAACTTTGCTATATCCAACATGGGACGGGTCTGGTTGCCGGCGGCCTACGAGCCGCGAGTGTTGGTCGAAAAGTCTGAAGACAACATCAGGTACGACCCGATCTCCGGCACCTTGTTGGTCAGCAACAACCTCGACGAATCGGACGGGCTCAGCTACACGCTGGAATCCGCGGTTCCCACTTTCGACCCAGCAGCGTTGGCCGCGGCGCCGGATGAATACCCGCCGGGCTTGTTCGACCGGTACACCGACCTCCCTGACGAGTTCTCACCCCAGGCCAAAGCGCTAGCACTCGACATAGTCGCGGCCGAGGGGGCAACGAACGACTACGAGAAAGCGCTGGCGCTACAGGACTTCTTCCGTGAGGAGTTCACCTACGACCTCGAGGTCGGCGCCGGCCATTCATCGGACCGCATCGACCAGTTCCTCGAAGCCGGCGTCGGTTATTGCGAGCAGTTCGCAGGGGCGTTCGCGTCCATGGCGCGATCACTCGACATCCCGGCGCGTGTAGCTGTCGGTTTCACCTGGGGCGAGCTGAACGCCACCGATGGGCTGTACCACGTTCGGGGTGAGCACGCCCACGCTTGGCCCGAGGTCTACATCCCCGGCTCCGGCTGGGTGCCGTTCGAACCAACACCTTCGCGAGGTGCACCCAACGGTTTCGAGTGGACGGGCGTCAGTCAAGCACAGGCCAACGAGACCGGCCTCAACGGCGACCCGACACCCGTACCTGCAGCCACCCCCATTCCCCGCGACGAGCTCCCGCAACCCCCAGCGGACGGCGGCACCACCGACACCGAACCGCTTGACTCGTCCGCTGCATCGAATGACGGCATTCCAGGGTGGCTGAGCGCAACCCTCATCGCGATCGTGGTGCTCGCATTGCTAGGCGGATTGTATGCGTTCGCCGTCATCAACCTGAAGCGCAGTCGCACGAACCGCCGCTTCGCCGCAGCCGAGAACAATCGCGAGCGAGTCGACGCGGTTTGGACCGAAACCGTTGACTCGCTCAGGCCGCTGGGTTTGGCCCAACAACCGGCAGAGACCGCCACCGAGTTCTCCAGCCGCGCTGGGAAAGAGACGGTGACCGCGGCCGACCCGCTCGACAAGCTGAGCACCCTGACGGTTCAAGCCACCTACTCCCCGAGCGATCCGGACGACCAGGCCGTCGACTCTGCCCGGGCCCACCGCGACGACGTCGCACAAGTAGTTCAATCGGCGACTACGACCACGGACCGACTCAAGGAGTCGCTCGACCCACGTCCGCTGGTGAAGCGCTAGTCGCTCTAGCCACACCTGCGAGGCTTAGGACTCCAGTACCCCGGCGGGCAGACTCGCCCTGATGCGGTGGTTCAGTTGGACGAGCCGCTGTCGGGATCGTCGTCCTGATTGCGGAGACGGTCGCGCAGCCCGGGACGGTCGGTCCCACCCATCATGTTTCGAAGTCCACCCGTCCGCATCGACTGGGAGATCTGCTGAAGACCTACCCTCCCCAGGCGCCGTGCGTTCTGCTCGAAGTACAACGCTGAGGCGAGCATGATCGCGAAACCCAGGAACGCGAACCAAAAACTGACGGTAAGCGTGAAGATCATCACGGCCAACCCGACGATGAATCCGAACACCGCCCACCGCAGGTTTCGCGACGCGTGCGAATACACGGTGGTGGAGCCGACCTCGCGCGCCAAGGCCGGGTCGCTCTCGTAGAGCTGCTGCTCGATTTCACTGAGGATTCGTTGCTCGTCCTCTGAGAGTGGCACGGCTCTATCTTCGCACAGCACACCACCTTCAACAACGCGAGTTGGCAACATTCATGAGACCTCATCGGATGGGCCCCATTGTTGGTCTCCCCGACGCTTGGCCCTGAGTCCGGCTCTCCCGAGACTGCTGGCGGGTCCAATAGCGCTGTCACCGAAACGGCCACGAATGTCATCAACGGCGTCTTCGGCATCACTCCAGTCCCGCCCATTCGTCTCCAAATCGTCGAAACTCAGCTGATCCCCCTCAGCGGCTCCAGAAAGCGCTGACACTCCAACGCCGAGCAGTCGTACACCGGGGCTGAGGTCTATCAGCGAAAGCAGCCGTTTCGCTTCGGTGGCGATGACCACGCCGCTGTTCGTCGCACTGGGTACGGTGACCGCTCTCGTTATGGTCCGGAAGTCACCAAACCTGACCTTGATGTTGATCGTACGGCCCCGAATGTCTCCAGCTCGGAGCCGATTACCGACAGAATCCGCCATTCTCACTGCCTCGGCGTCGAGCCGATCACCATCGAAGAGGTCTGTCGCGAACGTCTCCTCGTGGCTCACCGACTTGATCCCCTGGTCGGGCTCGACAGATCGGTCGTCCCATCCGCGTGCCAGCTCATACAGGTGGCTCCCGTGGGCATTGCCGAGCGAACCCACCAGCGTCGCCCTTGGGAGCATGCGCAGGTCATGAACTGTGGCAACACCGAGGCGGTCCAATCGGCTCGCCGTGGCCGGGCCCACCCCCCAGATCGCCCGAACGGGCAGCGGGTCGAGGAACTGCTGGACCCGGTCGGGGTGAACCTCGAACACTCCCGTCCCGTATATGGGGCCTTGCGGCCCGGGGGTGGGTTTGGCCTCCTCGGTCGCCAACTTTGCCAGGAATTTGTTGGGTGCGACCCCCACCGAACAGGTGAGCTGCTCGGTCTCGAAGATCTCGGTCCGGATACGACTACCGATCTCAGCCGGTTGGCCGTGGAGCTTGGCGCTACCGGACACATCCAAGAACGCCTCATCGAGGGACAGTGGTTCGACTAGGGGCGTAAAAGTCTTGAGGACACTCATGACTCGACCACTGACTTCGGCGTAGTGGGCGTGGTCGCCGGGCAGGAACACCGCATCGGGGCAAAGCCTCCGTGCCTGCACAGATGCCATGGCCGACCGAATACCGTAAACCCGCGCCTCGTAAGAGGCTGCCGCCACGACACCGCGCTGGCCCTCGCCCCCGACGATCACCGGCTTGCCACGAAGTTCCGGACGACGCACCAGCTCGACCGACGCGTAGAAGGCGTCCATGTCAACGTGGAGGATGTGGGCGGGGCCGTGCTGGTGTTCGTCCATCAGTGCCTCTCGACCGCGACTCCCCCTGCTGCATCACTCGAGACCCGATAGTGGAACGGGCTTCCACAATCGCCGCCGCCCAGCCATGTAGTCAGCGGCTCACCCACCCATCGAGGACTTTCCAGGAGCTTGTTTTCGGCTGCCGTCCAGTCCATGAAATCGGCCTCGACGACGATGCCGTCTGGATCATCGACAACCAGCTCACCCGTCCACGAGTCAGCCAAGTGCGCCTCTACCGAAAGGGTCATGTCCCTGTCGACGAAATCGACGCGGACTATGTAGGCCAACTCTGCCCAGCCTTGAACGATCAAGCCCGTCTCCTCAGTTACCTCTCGGGTCAGGCCTTCGATCAGGGTCTCCCCAGCGTCGATCACTCCGCCCGGAGTGGACCAATCGAGCAGACCGTTCCGACGCCTGTTCTGCACGAGCAGGACCTCGTCGGCGGCGACGAGTAGACCTCCTGCCACCAACCAATCGCGCACGCTTCCAGTATGGCCGACATGATGCTGTTGATCGGTGGCCGAACAGCAACCACGTCGTCGCACCAGGGGCCACGGCCAATACGCTGGACAACGATGGACCCTGAGACGCCCGGCGAACCAGGCAATGATCCTGTCGAGCACACTGGCTCGGAACTGGAGCCGACAGCCAAGGCCGAGCTGTCACGACTGGACCCCGACGATCTGCCAGCGACCCGGCTCCAAGCAGCAGCTCCGTCCAAACCAGCGCGAGGGCTGGCCTTCGCATCAATTGTCGTAGGCGGAGTCTGTGGTGGCCTCATCGGCTACGCGTTCACCGATCTCCAGTGCGAGGACGGCTGCACGGGCTGGGCCGGCCTGTCAGGCGTGTTGGGTGCCTTGATCGGCGCCATCGGTGTTGCGATCGTCGCAGTTCTGGTCCTGAGGGCCATGGACGAGTGGGAAAGCGTCAAGGACCAGGATCCGGGAGAACACCCCGCACGCCGCCGACCGAGTTGAGATGACCGCCGGTGACGCTGAGGCCCTGCGGGGCTGGCCCGAGAGGTGGCCACGTACATCGCCGACTACATCGGCAAGGAAAGCCGCCTCGACCATCAGGCAGAAACCAAGTCCTCCAGCACTGATCTGGTGACTGCAGTAGACCGCCGCGCCGAGGCGATGACGATCGAGGCAATCTCGGAGGTTCGACCAGACGACGGGTTTGTGGGCGAAGAGGGGTCGTCCAAGGCCGGGACAACCGGAGTGGACTGGGTGATCGATCCAATCGATGGCACCACGAACTTCGTCCATGGACACCCGGGCTTTTGTGTTTCGATCGCTGCGGAGGTGTCCGGACGCGTCGTCGCTGGCGCAGTAGGAGACCCCAGCCACGGGCAAGTTTTCGACGCTGCCGTTGGCTCAGGTGCGTGTTGCAACGGTGAGGTGATCCAAGCAAGCCACTGCGGCGACATCCACCGAGCGGTCATTGCGACTGGCTTCAGCTACAACCCGGAGAGGCGCAGAGAGCAAGCCCTGGCGCTGGCCGAGATTCTCCCCGAGGTCGCGGACATCCGCCGAATGGGCTCTGCCGCCACCGACCTCTGTGGCGTTGCGCTGGGTCGGGTCGACGCCTACTACGAGACCGGGCTCAACCACTGGGACCTTGCCGCCGGAGCGCTGATCGCATCGGAAGCGGGCGCGACCGTGCAATTGCCGGGAACGAGCCACACCGACGACGACCTGATCATTGCGTCGGCGCCTGCGATTTACTCCGACCTGCGAGTCCTGATCGAACGATCTGACCTCGTCTCAACTCACTCTCGATGACTTCTCCCTGACCACCAATGAACACCCCCTATCGGTCCGGCCATGGACCTGGCTAGGTTTGGGTTACGGTTGGGGGCGCAAACGAGGAAGGACGATGTGGGCACGCAGATCCTGACGGTGGAAGACGACGAGCGCATCCGAACTGCCGTGCGTCTGGCACTCGAAGACGAGGGTTGGGACGTCGTTGAGGCTCGCAGTGGCGAAGAGGCTCTGGACCTGTTCAAGCGCAACGACGCCGATGTCGTCCTCATCGACATCATGCTTCCGGGCATCGATGGATTCGAGGTGTGTCGATCAATCCGTCGCAATAGCGACGTCCCCGTCGTCATGGTCACTGCCCGCGATGACACCCACGACGTAGTGGCCGGGTTGGAGGCTGGTGCCGACGACTACTTGACCAAACCTTTCGCCCCGAAAGAGTTGAGCGCCCGGATCCGGGCGCTGCTCCGGAGAGTCAGGACCACCACGCCGACGACGAGCCAGCTCGAGTTCGGCGAGCTGCACATTCTCCCCGATCAGGGAATGGTCACCCTCGACGGTGAAGAGGTCCACCTGACCAAGACGGAGTTCCGCCTCCTCGTCGAGCTTGCGTCCAGCCCGGGTCGTGTGTTCTCACGAGAGGTGTTGCTGGAACGAGTGTGGGGTTATGGGTATTTCGGCGATGGACGCCTGGTCGATGTCCACATCCGCCGCCTACGAACCAAGATCGAACCGGACCCCGCCAAACCGCGTTACGTGCTGACTGTTCGCGGGCTGGGTTACAAGTTGCAGGCTTGAACCAGCGACAGCCGATCGGGGCGGAGCCACCCGGCCGGGTTGGATCATTAGTCTTGCTTGATGGCTGAAGGCAAGCGCCCGACCCGAATAAGGCTCAGAACCAGACTCACCCTGGCCTTTGGTGTTGGTGCGCTCCTGCTTTCGTTGCTCCTTTCCGCCGTCACCTACGGCTTCACCCGCTCGATCCTTCTCGATCGACGCCAAGAGGACGCCGTGTCAATCGCAATCCGTAACGCAGGGAGGATGGAGCTGCTCATCACCGACGAGACCGATGAGGCGGCGGTGAGACAACTCCTCTTCGACCGACCGACCATCGCTGGGGCGGTCCCCGCTCTGCGGGTGAGTTTCGGCGACGACACCGATTGGTTCTCCGCCCAAGCCGACTCCTTCTCGGCGCCGGACGAGATCAACCCCGCGCTCCTGCGCCGCCTGGAAAACGAGGCCTCGCCATCTCCCGCGCAGATGCGTTACACAGTTCAGGGTCAGCCCTTCCTGGTGATCGGCATACCGGAACTGCCCCGGAACGGCATTTACCTCGAAGCGGTGCCTCTCGGAGACATAGATGACACACTTCGATCACTCTCGTTCGTACTTCTGGGCGCGAGCCTCTTGACAACGATCGCGGGCTTCGCGTTCGGCATATATGCATCCCGCCGAGTGCTCTCACCTCTGGGCGAGGTCAGCATTACGGCGGAAGCCTTGGCCGGCGGCGACCTGGGTGCCCGCCTAGACG
>JBPCTU010000622.1:0-8671 GCA_051011515.1 Acidimicrobiales bacterium | reverse complement strand
GGCCTGGGTATCGACCCCGATGCGCCTTGCCCAGAGTTCTTGCCGACTTCGCAGTTCTTCAACGATGTCTGGCGATCCGAGGATGGGGTCGTGTGGGAACAGGTCACCGATGCTGCTCCTTGGTCTCCGAGGGCTGGTTTGAGCGTGGCAGCCGTTGATGGGTGGTTGTATGTCTTGGGGGGCTCGCAGAACGACGACTCGTCGATCATCGGGCCCGACGGTCCACAACGCATCTACTACAACGATGTGTGGCGCTCGAGTGACGGGGCGACTTGGGAGTTGGTGACAGAGAGCGCCCCCTGGGAACCGCGAGCCGGATCAGCGGTGACGGTGCGGGATGGAAAGCTGTGGCTCTTCGGTGGTGAGGACGGGTTCGTCTGCACACCGTTGCCAGATTGCGAACCGCCCTATTTCAACGATGTCTGGCTGCTCGAAGGCGTCGAGTGGGAGCTTGTTGTGGACTCGGCTGGATGGTCGCCGCGGCCGGGTCATCAGTGCGAGGTGCTCGATGGGTACTTCGTTTGTTTCGGTGGTTTCGGGTTGGTGGAGAATCCGATGGACATGTGGGCCAGCCTGGATGGAGCAGCTTGGACTCTGCTCGACTCGAAGGTTTGGGACGTGCGTAGCCCTGAAGAAGTCAAGTACGACTTCGATTCCTTGGTTGTCGACACGCCAGATGGCGAGGTGATCCTGACAGCGGGCGGAGATCGGGAGACGTTCGATTTCGACGACCCCGAGAACTACCTCCGAGTCGACGACGACGTCTGGACCTTTGGGGCCAACTGAACGCTGGCGCTGTAGGCCGTCTGGCCCATGGTCGGTGACGCGGGGCGCGGGTAGCCGTACCCTCGGTCACCGATATCCCCGATCGCGGACACAGGCGGTAGTGATGAGATCAGTTGGCCGGTTGCTAGCAGCATTTGGAGTGTCCATGGCGATGGTGGTTGCCCTGGTTGGCCCCGCAACGGCTGCACCGCAGACAGCGGCTGATTTCGCGGCCGACTGCAATGCCGATGGCTTCGTGGAGGTGTCCGGAAACCAACGGTACGTCGGGGGTAGTGGCGTGCTCGATAAACCCTGTGCCGTAGTCATGGAGCCTGGAGCGAAGTTGGTACTTCGACGTGTAGAGCTGACCGGTGTGGGGCTGGTTGCGATCAGCAGTCCCGCGCGGACCACCGTGAAAGTTGTCGACTCCTCCATCACGATGAGCGGGCCTCTAGAGCTGACCGCCGGCTGTTGTGCCGGCGACTCGGAGGTACCCGAGCAAAAGGGTCGGGTGGTTGTGCGTCGAAGCGACCTCAGCGGAACCTCGGTGCAGCTGATTGCCTCTTTCGACTGGCCCAAGGGCCGTGTGCTGGTAACCCGCAGCACTATCGAAGCCACCGGGACACTGGGGATTCAGATCAGGGCTTCAGACCTCGCAGGCGACAAGGGCCGGGTGACGGTTCGAAGGTCATCTCTGGCCAGCGCCGGCGATCTCCAGATCGAGACAGGATCGAACGGCTACACCAAGATTCGTCGCAGCTCGGCAAGTGCGACCGGGACCACCCTCGTGACAACTGGCGCCGGCGGGATCTGCCAGTCGCTCCGTAGCAGCGCGTCGCTTGCGTGTAGCTGAGGCCTCGAACTCGTCGACGTCCTAAACTCGGGCATGGCGAGACCATGGAGGTGAGCCATGACCGATGTTGCTGACGAGGCGCTCGCGCGTGGGCAAGCGAGAGAGATCGGCCCATCGCTGCGGGACCAGTTGCGGATGGACCCAACGCCTCCGCCCGACGTCTTGTTCGAGGAGTCGTACGCGTTCATCGACGATGTCGATATCCCGTACACGAACTACACCTCACCCGAATACGCCGAAGCCGAGTACGAACACATGTGGTCGCGGGTCTGGCAGTGGGCCTGCCACGTCGATCACATTCCCGAGGCAGGCGACTACTACGTTTACGACCTCGGCGACATGTCCGCCATCGTCGTCCGTACGCCGTCGGGTGAAGTCAAGGGCTACGTCAACTCATGCATGCACCGCGGCACTCAGCTCAAGCAGGCCGGAACGTGCGGGTTCAGCAATGACCTCCGGTGTCCGTACCACGGCTGGCGGTGGTCGCTCGACGGCGACCTGATCGAGTTGCCCCAGAAATGGGACTTCCCTCACGTGACTGCCGAGACTCACAAGCTCGAGGAGGTGTCGGTTGACGTCTGGCAGGGGTTCGTGTTCGTCAACTTCGACCCCAACGCCGGCCCTCTCGAGGACTACATGGGCATCATGCCTCGCCATTGGGCCGATTGGGAGTTGGCCGATCGCTACATCGAGACCCATGTCCTAAAACACTTGCCGTGCAACTGGAAGGCGGCGGCCGAGGCGTTCCTCGAGGCGTACCACGTGCGCGAGACCCACTCGACTGGCAAGCTCGGCGACGAGGTCACGACGGCCTACGACGTCTTTGCGCCACACGTGACCCGCTGGATCCACACGACCGCTTTGAACAGTCCGCTGCTCGACCCCCCTCGGTCCGAACAAGACCTGCTCGACCGTCACGCGTCCCGAAGAGGCACCGACCACTTCGAGCTCCCCGAGGGAATGCGGGCCCGCGACTACCAAGCCAAGAAGTACCAGGAGTGGATCGCCGAGGAATATGGCCGCGATTTCTCCGGCATGAGCGAGTCCATGACGCTCGACTCGATCGAGTACTTCCTCTTCCCGAATGCGTTCTTCTTCCCCGGGTTGCAGATACCGGTCATCTACCGCTTCCGGCCCGATCCCGAGACGCCCGACAAGAGCTACTTCGACCTGTTGATGATGCGCCCACGTCGCCCCGACGGGTCGGCGCCACCGCCGCCCGATCCGATCGAGTTGGATATCGACGACAGCTACACCGTCGCCGAGAAGTTGCGGGGCCTGGGCCGCGTGTACGACCAGGACACTGCGAACATGGCGGCACAAACTCGCGGGTTCAAGGCCAGCCGCAAGAGTGGTGAAACCCTGGGCAACTATCAAGAAGTGCCGGCCCGGCACCTCCAGAACACGGTGAGGGCCTACATCGACGGCGAACTCTGACGCGGCCCCGCCGTTCATCCCCGTTTAGCAACGACACGTGTGCCCAAAGCCATATGGCCGAAATCGGCCAGTTGGGCGAAACTTGTCGTCTAGTCAGGGGGGCACTGAGTGGACTGCCCGGACTGCGGCACCGCCAATCGACAAGACGCCAAATTTTGCGCTGAGTGTGGCGCACCCCAGGCCCGCGCTTGCGCGAGTTGCAGCACAGAACTGAGGCCTGGCGCGAAGTTCTGTGACGAGTGCGGTAACCCGGTGGCTGCGGGTTCAGTTGTGGCGCCCGATGTGCCCACGCCAGGGCCCGCGGCAACGGGTGACGTGGCGATCGCAGTCCGAAAAACAGTCACGGTGTTGTTCTGCGACGTGGTGGGGTCAACGGCCTTTGCCGAGTCGGTGGATCCTGAGTCGGCTCGGGAGTCAATGGGGCGGTATCACGAGATGGCCCAGGCAGCGGTCGAGGCCCATGGGGGCACGGTCGCCAAGTTCATCGGCGACGGGGTCATGGCACTCTTCGGTATCCCCGAGGTCGCCGAGGATGATGCCGATAGGGCAGTCGCCGCCGGGTTGTCGCTTCAGGCTGGGTTCGCCGGGATCCATGACTACGTCTTGGATCGACACGGTTTCGAGCTGGGCCTGAGGGTCGGCATAAACACCGGAGAGGTGGTGATCTCGGATGACGATGCCGACTTGGTCGGCGACGCTCTGAACACCGCCGCCCGTCTCGAGGCGGAATGTGAACCGGGTCGCGTGCTCGTCGGTGAGGACACCTGGCGGCTCACCCGCTCACGAGTCGTCTACGAAGTGCTGGGCGAAGTCGGCGTGAAGGGCAAGGCCGACCCCGTGGCCACGTTCCAGGTAGTCGACCAGCCAGAGCAGGCAGTGGCCGAGGAAGCCACGCTGTTCGTCGGTCGCGCCGATGAGCTGGCCGCGCTGAACGATGCGTTCACCAGCACGGTCAGGGAACGCGTCGCCAAGCTCGCGGTGGTGGTTGGTTCGCCGGGGGTGGGCAAGACACGACTGGCCCAGGAGCTCACTGGCGAGCTTCGCGACGACATCCGCTTGTTCGAGCTGCGCTGTGAGAGATCTGTCACATCGACATTTGCCCCCATTGCCGATCTTCTTCGAGGCGCCGCCGGGATCGAGGCGGACCAGTCACCCGAGCAGATCATCGAGGCTCTCAAAGAGGCGCTTGGCCCTGACGCTCCCGATCGTGAACGGCTGGCAGAGCTGCTTGGGAGTTTCGTAGGGGCATCGCCCTCGAGGTCTACCGAAGAAGCCTTTTTTGCCGTGAGGCGGTTGGCAGAAGTGTTCGCTTCCGACGCGCCGGTGTTGTTAATCATCGATGACATTCAGTGGGCAGAGCCCCTGTTTCTGGACCTTGTGGAACACCTGGTCGAGTGGGTCCAAGATGCGCCGATCTTCATCGTCGCGTTGGCGCGGCCAGAGATCCGTGACGTCCGCAGCACCCTGGTCGACACGAACCGTCTTGCCTCCTTGTTGTTGAACCTCGAAGGCCTGGACGAGGCCGGCACCGAGGAGTTGGCTGCGACTATGTTGGGCACTGACGCGGTCCCGCCCGACTTGGTCCAACGTTTGCCCGAATCGACCCAGGGAAATCCGTTGTTCGTGCGGGAGTTCATCCGCATGTTGGTGGAGGACGAGACGCTCGCCGAGACCGCCGACGGTTGGGCGATGGCCATCGACGTCGATGCCGTCGAGGTGCCGCCGACGATTCAGTCGCTCATGGCGAGCCGTGTCGAACGCATGCCTGTCGACGAGCGACGGGTAGTCGAGCTGGCATCAGTTGTTGGCTCGGAGTTTCCCCGGGGAGCAGTGCTCGCGCTGGCACCAGATCTCGGGCGCCAAGGACTGACCACCATCATCGACCGGTTGGTTGACAAGGACGTGTTCGACACCACCGGTGCCTACTGGGGTAATGAGCCGGTCTACCGCTTCCACCATGTGCTCATCAGAGATGCCGCCTACCGGAGGCTGTTGAAGGGCACCAGAGCTGACCTCCACCTCCAGGTGGGGGACTGGACCGCCGAGACCGCGTCGGATCTGGTTGGTGAACACGAGGCCACCATCGGGTTCCACTTCGAGCAGGCCTTCCGTTACCGATCAGAACTTGGTTTGCCATCGGCGGAGGTGGTGTCCGTAGGCCAGCGCGCTGCCTCGCTGTTGGAGACGGCGGCACGACGGTCGCTCGAACGCGATGACGTGGCTTCAGCCGCTGCCCTCAGCCGACGCGCTGTCGCCGCCCTTGGCAATTCAGCGACTGAGCAGCCTGAGTTGCTCTTGCTGGCATGTGAGTCGGCCATGGCCACAGCCGATGTCGCTTCGGCGCGACCACTCCTGGAGCAGCTGGAAACGATTGCTGACGATCAGCGCCTCGATGCCTGGGCGGCGTGTTTCCAAGGCGAACTGATCACGCTTGCTGATCCCGGTCAGTTGTCGTTCGCCGACGCTGCGGTGGCGGCAGCGGCCGAGCGACTGGAAGAGGCCGGCGACACAGCCGGGGTGGCGAAGGCTCGCCAGGTTCGGGCCGCAGTGCTGGCACGCCTTGGCCGAGTCGGAGACTGCGAAGCTGAGTTGGACCTGGCGCTGACCGCTGCGCGCGAGGCGAATGATCGACGGCGGGTGTCGGCAGTGCTCGGTGCCGCGCCGCTGGCAGTTCTGTGGGGTCCTAGTCCTGTGCCGCGGGCCGGCGGCAGGTGTCTCGACGTCATCCGCCTGCTGCGATTGACCGGCGGCTCGCCTGCCGTCGAGGCCACGTCGGTTCGGTGCCAGGCGGTGCTCGAAACGTTGAGGGGCAAGGTTGACACGGCCCGGACGATGTTGGACTCGGCTCGCGAAACGGCTCAGGAGCTTGGTGAGAAGCAGTCGCTGATGGAGACCGAGCTTTTTGCTGGGCTTGTCGAGCTGATGGCCGGCGAGGCTGGCGACGCCGAACCTCATTTGCGAGCCGCCTACGAGGGGCTCGTTCAGATGGGCCTCGGTGCCGACGCCAGCCAGGCCGCCGCCTACTTGGCCCGGGCGCTGGTCCGCCAGGATCAACTCGACGATGCCGAAACGGTCGCATCGGACGCCGACGCACTTGCGGGCCAGAGCCCCCAGACGGCTATCACGGTCAGGTCGGCACAGGCAGAGATCTTGGCTGCCCGGGGCGATTGGGACGAGGCGCTGGTGCTCGCCGAGGAGGCGGTTGCTCTCGCCGCTGGTACCGACTTGGTCGTCGACCATGCGAGTGCGTGCCACGTGTTGGCGCGTGTCCGTCAAGGCGCCGGTGACGACGCCGGGGCCGCAGAGGCGCGAGCAGAGCGGACTCGCCTCTACGAGCTCAAGGGCGCGACTTTCGGCGCAGTCCTCGACGAACGCGACAAGTCCCCACTCGCCGATTCTGCCGACATGGTGAGACGGGGCGGTGAGGCGGACGGTCCGACCAACGACGCGGTCCTGCGTCTTCAAGGAATCCTCGAGGCAACTGACCGCGACGAGCTCGATGGAGTGCTGGTTCTGCTCGATCCCGACTTCGTGCGACGCGACCGTCGGCCGCTTGTGGCCATGCCCGAGGTAGGGGGACGCGAGTGGGCCGAGGACTTCCTGAGTCGGCAGCGCGACGAGGATCTTGACTTCAGCGCTCGGCCACTGGCTGTTCGCGGTGACCGCTTCTCGCTTCACGAGGCCACCGTTCAGTGGCCGGATGGCTCGGTAACCGGCTACTTGGTAGTCGTCGAGCTGAGCGTGCGCAAACTGGTCAAGTTGTTCACGCGCTTCGAGCTCGAGGACTACGTCGACGCGATGTCCGAGCTGGAACACCAGTACCTCGAGTCGCTCGATGACTCTCTGCGCGACACCTGGGCAGTCATGGCAGCCTCGGGCGAGGCTACGAACAAGCGTCGCTGGGAAGACAACCAGGCGCTGTACAGCCCGGACTTTCGTGCCATCGATCATCGAGACATGTCGTGGCCCGAGCTCGACCGAGATGAATACATGCATCGGGTCGTTTCAATGCCGGCGACCGGAAGGGTGTGCGGCCGGGAGATCCTGGCGATCGTTCCCGGAGTGGCCCTTGTGGCATTCGACCTGACGACCGAAGAACCTCCCACTAGCCGAACTGACATTCACCTCGGTGTGGTTCAGGACGGCGTTTATGTCCGGAGTGAGACGTTCTCGATGAGCGATCGCGACGCCGCGCTAGCGCGCTTCCACGAGCTGGCAGCGGAGAATCATCCGCTCCAGAATCACGTGGCTGAAGCCGGTATGGCGGACACGCTGGCAGCCAGCGCCCCCGACCGTCCATTGGAGAACGCCGCGACAAGAGCGGTCGCGTGGCACTACGAGTGGATGAACCGTGGTGAACCCGACCGCTCGGCTGAGGTGTTCGCTCCTGACATTCGCCGCCTCGACCGCCGACGGACGGTGTCAACTCCCGAGTTGAACGGCGCCGTAGAACTCGTCGATGTACTGAAGGCTTCGCTCGATGTCGGCTACTCGTTGTACGAGTCCCAGACGCTGGCCATTCGAGGTGATCGGCTCAGTCTTGCCATTGACACGACGGCGGACGATGCCGCCTCGACCTCACAACGACTAGGCGTCGTCGAAGTCAACGAAGCCGGCCTGATGACCCGGATCGTCACGTTCGGTGTTGACGATCTGGCTCTAGCGGTGGAGGAACTCGACCGCTGGTACGTCGAAGGTGAAGGTGCATCTGAGCGATCCGTTCTCGAGGTTCCCCTGGCGCTGGTCCGTGGCCTCATCGATATGGATGTCGGGCGCGCCGAGGAGATAGGTCTGTACCTCGCCGACGATGTGCAGATCATTGACCATCAGAAGCTCTCGTGGCCGACCCTGGACCTCCAAGGGGTGGTGGGCAAGACGGCATCGGGTCTCGAGCTCCGCTCCGAACATCCAGGCCTCATGACGGAGGTGCTCGGCGTGGTGGGGACCCGGTGCGCGATTGCCCGACGGATCTACCGCCCCAACGGAGCCAATTGGGAAACCGAGCGGGACGAAATCTATGTGTACGAAGTCGTCGAGGAGACGATTACTGCGGCAGAGATATTTCCAGGATCCGCAGTGGACGCCGCGCTGGAGCAATTGGCCGGGTCAGCCGGCTCAGCCTCGAGGATCTATCCGGTTGAGAACTCTTGTTCACGTATGTCGTCGGCGCTGGTCGACTACATGAATGCCGGCGATGTCGACGGTGTCGCGGAGATTCTCGCACCAGACTTGCTAAACCTCGACCGTCGCAGCACTGTCTCGGCACCCGAGACGGGAAGCACCACGTACCTGGCCTCGCTGAGGCACGCTCTCGAGGTCGGCTACACGACCTTTGAGCGGCGGCAGCTGGCGACTCGCGGCGACCGACTGGAGCTCGCGCAAATCCTTTCGCGCAGCGAGACGGGGGCGATGAGCGACCGATTGGTGGTCGGCGAGGTTGATGAGGCCGGACTGTGCTGCCTGGCGATCCGATTCGACACCGATGATTTGGTCGAAGCACTCGACGAGTTGGATCGGCGCTATCTAGAGGGTGACGGCGCTCCAGATCGGAGTGTGCTCGAGCCTCCGCTTGCACTGAACCGTGCCCTGTCCGCTGGCGATGTCGACGCGGCGATG
>JBPCTU010000621.1:0-4507 GCA_051011515.1 Acidimicrobiales bacterium | reverse complement strand
GCCTTCACGTCGCCGGAGTGCCCGCCAACGCCCTCACGTGGGCCGAGCTGGTGACTGCGTCCAACGACGACTCCCGCCGCCCCGAAGGTATGGAGCCAGGCCTGGCCCATGAACTCGACTTCGATGGCACCGACTCGACCTACCCCTTCGGCACCCATGTTGCCGTCGTCGAGGTCGACACCGAGACGGGAGCGGTCGAGCTGTTGCGCCATGTCGCGGTCGACGACTGCGGGCGCATCCTCAATCCGATGTTGGTCATGGGTCAACAACACGGCGGTATTGCCCAGGGCGCTGCCCAGGCCCTGTACGAAGGAGTCTTCTACGACACCGACGGGAACCCGGTCACCGGAAACCTGATGGACTACGCAATCCCGTCAGCCGCCGAGCTTCCCTCGTTCGAGACCTACAACACCGAAACCGACAGCCCTCGCAACCCGCTTGGAGCGAAAGGCATCGGCGAGTCGGGCACGATCGGATCAACGCCGGCGATCCACAATGCGGTGATCGACGCGGTCGCTCACCTGGGTGTCAAACACATCGACATGCCCTTGACCGCGATGACCGTCTGGGACGCGATTGCGGAGGCACAGAGCTAACAACTCGCGCCCGCGAGATCGTTCTGCCAGCGGGAAGTGTCGCTAGCAGCGCGCTTTACGCTGGCAGGACCAGCCGCGAGAGCCGATCACCCGTGAGAGGATCGTTCTGCCAGCGTGAAGTGTCGCTATCAGCGCGCTTTACGCTGGCAGGACTACCGGCGAGAAGTGAGGAGCTGAGAGAAGCGGCTCGATCCGGTGTCGACGATCGGTGCTCGGACAGCCCCACTCGGAATCATGTCCGCCCCTGCTCGGTACAGCTCGGTCATCGACGCGCAGTGTGAACTACTGGCCCCGACCAGATCGGCAAGCCGCTCCACAACAGTCACGCCTTGGCAATGCAGGTAGTCCGCCAGTACCTCGACGTCGATACGTCGGAAACCCGCAACTTCGTGCTTGGTGTCGCCACGGACCGTACGAATGGCTTCCAGGAACGCGACGAGCACATCATCCATGTGCTCTGAGTAGAAGTCGACCTTCAGGTCACCGATCACTATCGCGCCACCCATGATCTCGACTGGTTGTCTGGTCGCCGGGAGACTGTCGACCGACACTTCATACGATTCGGCCACTGCGCCAAGGAGGGCGCGGGCCCTACCGGCACCGCCGTCTCGTTCGATCTCAGCCAGCGTTTCCGCGTCCACAGTCTCGTCGGTACGGTGCTCGACCTCTCGCGCCATACGCTCGAGGGTCCAACCCAGAGTCTTGCGGCGGCCGCGAAGGGCTTCGGCAAACTCTGCCGCTCCAACTTCGTCTGTCTGAGGCGTCGATTTCGGTTCTGGGGCCATCAGTCGCTCCGTGGGAAATGCGGCATCTCTCGGTGTCCTGCCCAGAACACCGTGACCGATCCATCGGCGGCGAAACTCTTCATTTGAGCCCGTATCGGCCATAGGGATCTGGCCGGGAGGCCCATTTCGGCGGCATTGTTCAGCCTCACACGAACTACTGTCTGAGCGACGAAAGGCGAGGCCGATGATCCGAGGCGTACACCACGTGTCCATCACCACCCCCGACATCGACAGGTTGGTGGATTTCTACAGCGAGGCCTTCGGGTTCGAGGTGCTCACACGAGGGGGCTGGGAGCCGGGCAACAAGGTCAACGACTCCATTGTCGGCCTCGAGAACTCCTCGGCGTCTACAGCGTTCCTCCGCGGCGGGAACGTCCTCATCGAGATGTTCGAGTATCACCAACCACCGGGTCAGCCCAATGAGGCTCGCCGTCCGGTTAACAACGCGGGGTACACCCACTTTTGCGTGGACGTCACCGACATCGACTCCGAGGTCGCCCGGTTGGAGGCGTTGGGAATGGAATTCCATGCGCCTGTGCCGGCCGCCGAGGACATGAGCGGCGTGATGCGCGCTATGTACGGGCGCGACACGGACGGAAACATCATCGAACTCATCGAGTTCGTCGACACCACCGTTCCCACCTACGTCGACTACGGCGCCTCCACCGGTTAGAGATTGCCGCGCCGCCCCATCGGCACCAACACCTCGTCGACCCCGCTGTCACCGGCTAAGAACCGGGGCCGTTCGGCCGATTGGCCCCCATGGCCATCGACGCCGTGCAGAACATGTTCGAGGACGCGTGCCGGAGGCTGTTCGACCTCCACGCTGACGGGTACAGAAGGCCGCACCAGCGATCTCGAGCAGTCACAGCCGGGCCATCTGTGACCACTCGACTGCGCCGACCCAACGAACACGGGTCAGCCGCCACGTCACATCCGTAGCCGGCACTCTCGTCTCCCCGTCACGCGTTCTCGCCCTCTGATACGTTCCGATCCCGACCCGCGATAGTGCGAGTCTCGGAACCGGAAGGTCAATGCCATGCTTCTCTACTCACGTACGTCAATGCTCGTTGGGGCCCCGAGCGAGGTCATGCCGGCGGCTGTCGCAGTGACCGAACGGGTCAAGGACATCACCGGCAGAGACATCGGGCTCTGGGTCGGCGGTCCGGGATTCCCCGTCGGCACCCTGAACTGGGCCATGCGGATCGAATCACATTCCGACATTGGAGACATCGGCGACGCGCTGAACGCAGACTCCAAGTTCAACGACCTGGTCGGGGCCATGATGCAGTACCGAGGCGGCGACACGGTCGACGCCGTTCGCTCTCTGATTCACGGAACACCGGCCGATGATCTGCCCCCAGTAGGTTCGATGGTCTCGGCCACCACGGCCCAGATCGCCAACGGCAACATCGCTGCGGCTATGCAGTGGGGCAGCGAGGTCGCCGAGATGGTCACGGGCATCACCGGCTCAAACGTGAACTTCTACCGCGATCTCTACGGAGCATTCGGTTCGGTCTCGTGGCTGAGCGGTCAACCCGACGGAGCAGGCATCGACGCCGCTCAAGCAGCGCTCGCGGCGGCCCCCGAATATCTCGCCAAGATCGACGAAGGTGCACCGCTGTTCATCCCAGGCACAGCCAATCAGGGCATAGCCACGCGCATCGCCTAGTTGACACTCTTCGCACAGACTGCCGGCCCAACGACGGCCGGCGTGCTCAGTTGACGCGCTCGAGGTAGGCGCCACACCGCCGACACTGCCGGTACTTCACGTAGCTGGTTGTGTCGGTACCGGGCGCGATATCGATGAAGCTGACCACCCACGTGCGGCGGTGCCGACACTTGCGGCCCTCGGCCGTCGACTCGGTACCCAACAGCTCCATCGCTCAATTGTTGTCGCCTCGACGCCGCGGGTGGTGGCATTGCGCGGAGAAAGGCCGTTCAATCCGACCATTGAGCCACCCAGCGTGGCGCCCGCCCGTCAAAGTGGCGACTTGGAGCGCGACCGAGGCCGAAAACTCGTTCGCTTGCCAGCCGGGTAGAAAACCGTGACAACGGCGGCCACGACCAACAACCCGGCCGCCGCCAACGCCCAGGCAGCTTGGAACGGCTCCGGGCCAGGGTCACTCTCGTTCCCGATCACCGCAATTACCACAGCTACGCCCAACGCCGCGCCGAGCTGGCGCATCGTGAGGTTCACTCCGTTGGCCTCGCCGTACTGCTCCGGAACCACATCGATCAACGCGCCGGATGTGAATACTGGCCAGGCCATGGCTCCACCGACTCCGATGAGGATGGCGAAAGGGAAGATCTCGGTCCAGTAGTCGGGCGTCGAGTCAGTCGAGAGGGCGAGGCCGGCCATCCCCACCATTGTGATCAGGGCGCCGGTGATCATCAGCGGTCGGTGTGCTCCACTGTCTGCTCGACGCCCCATGGGCGCTGCCAGCAGGGCGTGGGTCAACGGGGTCGGGGCGATGGCAAGGCCAGATGCAAGCACGCTCCATCCCCAGACGAGCTGGAGGAACAAAGGAGCAGCGAGCCAGTACCCACTTCCGGCGGCGTTGTACAGGGTCGTCATCGACGATGCCACGACGAACCTGCGGCTCCTGAAGAGGTCCAGATCCAGCAGCGGAGTCGGATGGCGCGCCGACCGGTACACGACCAGCCCCATGAGCATGGGAGCTGCAACCAGCGCGGCGATAACCCTCGGGTCGTCCCAACCCCAGGTGGCGCTTTGCAACAAGACCGCGACCACCAGCCCAACCGAGATCGCCGCGAGCGGACCGCTGACAAGGTCGAGGCGACCCGGCCGGGCTCCCAATGCGCCATCGCTGAACAGCCGAGAGCCCACGACCAACGTGAACACTCCGATCGGTATCGCAACCAGGAACACCAATCGCCAGCTGCCGAACTGGATGAGCGCGGCCCCAATTGGGGGACCCGACGCGCCGGCGATCGCAGTTACCCCGGCCCATGCACCAACGGCGAGTGAACGGCGCGTCGCCGGGAACGCGAGCAGAGCCAGACTGAGTGAACTCGGGATCATCGCGGCTGAGCCAAGGCCTTGGACCACCCTGGCGACGATCAGCACCTCGGCGCTCGGAGAGACCGCGGCGAAAGCCGACC
>JBPCTU010000620.1:0-5158 GCA_051011515.1 Acidimicrobiales bacterium | reverse complement strand
GTACCTTTGCGGCGGCGTCGGAGTGTGCAGCACCTCCGAATCAAGCGCCGTCGAGTCTCCCGTCGGGGGACAGAGGGGTAACAGCCATGAGTATCACCCAGTCCGCAGGAGCGTTTGTCGACGCCTGTGACAGCGGCCGCGGATGGGAGGAGTGCGCGCAGTATTGCCACGATGGCGCCACATTTGCTGTCCAAGCCGACGCATTGGCCGAAATCTCGACTGTCGAGGGGTATGTCGGATGGGCGCGTGATCTGCTCACGCCCGTTCCCGATGGCGATTACGAACTGAAGTCGCTCGCGACTGACGACGACCGATCGACTGTGGTTGCATTCGCGGTGTTCAAGGGGTCTCAGACTGGGCCCGGCCCAGTAGATCCACCCACTGGCAATTCAGTCGCTTCCGACTACGTGTACGTGATGAACTTCGACGGCGATCGCATCCGCCACATCACGAAGATCTGGAACGACGGCCACGCTCTCGGGCAGCTTGGCTGGGCATAGCCACTAGGTCGCGGCACATTGTTGGTGCCGCCAACATCTGGAGTGACGCGCAAGGCGCCGGCGCGGTTTCGCGGGCACTGGCCGCGACGCCGACTAGACCAGTGAATCCTTGTCAGCGCTTGGGTTCAGCACGAACGAACTCGCCGCGGTGTCGTGGTAGGTGGTTCCGAAACCAGCGAGAATTTCGCGTGATGTGTCGTCGGGATCCCCGAAGCATCGACACGTGATCTGGTCACATGCCCCGACGATGGCTCCCAACGGTGCTTGGCCCTTTTCGTTGTCCAAATGGGCCTTGAAGGCGGCGTCGTTCGCGTAGATCTCGGTCCATTCGCTGACTCCGGGGCTCGGATACTCGGCGTGGTAAGCGATCACTCCTGGATGTTCCAACATCACCGAGCAGAGGGTCTCCTGATTCTGGCGGAAGGTCTCCTCCTCGCCCGCTTTGATGTTCCATCTGATCTTCAACATGATTGCCATGGCATTCCCTGACGTTTGGCGGAGCCTCGAGACAGACCCGAGGTGTCTTCGCACATTACGACGCTCCCGGGCGGCGTCCAACCGGGGATGCAGTTGATCCCTGCACCCAGGTAGACCGAATTGCGTGCGTGCCGCTCGGACATTTCCTCCAGTTCCCACACCAGCGTGCGAGGTTCTCACATTGGTGTGCCGGCGGTCCCTAGGATCGCCGGATGCGGCTCATTCCCGTCCATAACGAGTCCTCGATGAATCCCCCTGTGGCCCGGCTAGCCCACGTAATACGTGAGCCGATCGCAAGATGACCGCGACGGAGCACCACGAACCGGCCACACCAAGACAGCAGCGTTTCCTTCGTGGCGTGTTGTTCGTCTTGGTCGATGTGACCGTGCTTGCGCTGTTCGAGGAACATTGGGACCGAGTCGTGATCGACTCCTACACGATCGCGCTGCTCACTGCGATCCTGATGCAGGTGATGTTGAAGGCGACGATCGCGGTTGAGCATCGCATTGGGGATTACTTCCGAGGGCGGCCCGGTCGCAGGGCGGTCGTGTTGCGGTTTCTCGCGACCTGGGCCGTCTTGTTCGCGTCCAAGTTCGTGATCCTCGAAGTGGTCGACCTGATCTTTGGCGACGACGTCGAGTTCGGGGGATTGCTTCCGTTCATCGCCATCGTCGTCGTGATGTTGGCGGCCGAGGCGGTAATCGAACGGGTCTACGAAGCGCTTGCATGAGCGGGTTGGCTGTCGAGCGATTCCTCCGGAACTGAGCGAACCTTGCCTCTGACCTGGGGAGACGCCAGTTGGGTCTCTGCGTCTAAGCGTCCGCTAAGCGGCTGGGACCACGCTGCCGGGACGGTCCTGGCACACATTCACACAGCGGAATCCAACAAGGAACTCGCTGAGTCTGGTGTCAGTGGTCGCGCAATGAGAGTTTGGTGCCCTCGTGATGAATCGCGGGAGTACTGTCGCTGATGACCTCACCGTTCAGGGGTAGGTGCGTGGACGGTTCACACTCAGCCGGTCAGAAGTCGGCCATGGGGCGGTCGTCCCGAGAAAGAGGTGCAGAGCAGGTGCAGTTTCAGATCCTGGGTCCACTCGAAGTCGTCGGAGATGACGGTGAGTTCCGTCGGTTGTCATCGCCAACCCAGCGGGCATTGCTCGCGGTCCTGTTGATTCATCGGAATCAGGTCCTGTCGGCTGACCAGATCGTCACTGAGATCTGGGGTGATGACGAAGACCGTCCGGAGCCAAAGTCGCTCCAGTTCCACATCTCCAAGCTCAGGGATGGTCTCGATCCGGACCGAGGGCGCGGTAGCGATGGAGGCGTGATCCGTACCAGGGGATCGGGCTACGTGTTGGAGGCATCCGACGACCAGGTCGATTCGGCAGCCTTCGAGAACCTGATCGATGATGCCCGAGCGGTCGATTCCGCCAAACCTCGGGAGCGCCGCGAGATGCTCGGATCCGCTCTTGCCATGTGGCGGGGGAGGGTCTTCGAGGGTGTGCCGGAGGTGGCCAGCGCAGGCGTTGAGACTCGACGTCTCGGTGAGCTCTGGCTGGTCGCAGTCGAGGACCGCATCGACACCGATCTGGCGCTCGGGCGGCACGCGACGTTGGTACCCGAGCTCGAGGCATTGATACAGCAGCACCCGCTACGAGAACGGCTCCACGGGCAGCTGATGCTTGCACTGTTCAGATCAGACCGGCAGGCGGAGTCCTTGAGGGCATTCCAAACTGCCCGAGGGACCCTCACGGACGAGCTGGGGATCGAGCCCTCCAAAGCGCTCTATGAGCTGGAAGCGCAAATCTTGCGCCAGGACCCGGCTCTCGACCACGTCTCCGCACCTCCTGCCCCAAGGGGAAACATTCCGGCCCGCCTGAGCAGTTTTGTGGGACGTGAAGAGGAGATGGCGACCCTCAAGCAGCTCGTCCTGCAAAATCGACTCGTGACCCTTACCGGCATCGGTGGTGTTGGCAAGACTCGTCACGCGCTGCAGATCGCTGACGATGACGAGGTTCAGCGGCCCGGTGGAGCTTGGCTTGCCGAACTGGGTGGACTGCAAGACTCAAGCCTTGTCCCTCAGGCCGTCAGGTCGGCACTCGACATACCACTGCTTGCCGATGGATCCGTCGTTGATTCACTCGTTGATGAGTTGCGGGCACGCGACCTGTTACTCGTCCTCGACAACTGCGAGCATGTAGTCGACGCTGCAGCAACGCTGGTTCAGTCCCTTCTCTCGAGTTGTCCTGACCTCAGGGTCATCGCAACCAGCCGGGAACCGCTGAGGGTCGCGGGCGAGGTGACATGGGCAGTTCCTCCCATGAGGTTGCCGGAGGACGGCCATACGTCAGGTTCGGCTGAGGCGTCGGAATGTGTCGACCTTTTTGCTGATCGGGCGATGGCCGCGAATCCTGCGTTCGAGCTCTCCGAAGAGGACGTTGCCACGGTCGGCGAGATCTGTCGACAGCTGGATGGACTGCCGCTGGCCATCGAGCTCGCGGCGGCGCGGATGAGGGCGTTCTCGGTTGATGAACTTGCCGAAAGGCTCGACCATCGACTGTCGCTGCTCAGCGGTCCTGTGCGATCGCCTTTGCCCCATCAAGGCACGCTCGAGTCGACGATCGCTTGGAGCTACGCGCTGTTGACCGACGAGGAACGCGCGGTGTTCGAGTGTGCTGGCGTGTTCGCGGGATCCTTCTCGCTCAACGCATTCGAGACGGTTTGTCTTACAGCCGAGCTGGCGCCCTCCCGTGTCGCTGTAGCCGTCGCAGAGCTGGTCGACAAGTCTTTGCTGACGGTTGTGCGCGACGGTGACGACACCCGATACCGGATGCTCGAAACCCTCCGCGAGTACGCGTTGCTCAAGTTGGAGAAGAGCGCGGTCGAGCCGGAAGTCAAGGCCGCTCACACTCAGTGGGCCCTCGCGTTCGCGGCCGAGGCCAACGGCCACCTGATGGGTTCGGAACGCCAAGTTTGGCTCAACCGCATCTACAGCAGTTTCGATGACCTCCGGGCCGTCCTCGAGCGGTCAAAGGACCAAGGTGATCCCGCCACTGGGCTTCGGCTACTCACCGCCATGGAACCGTTCCTGGTCGAAATCGGAGACCACGAAGGATTCCTCACCACGACAGCAGTCGAGGACGGCGCATCTTGGCTCGAGCGTCTGGTCATCGCTGGCGACGTACCAGCAGAGACCCTCGCACCCATCCTTTCTGTCCGCGGGTTTCTGCTCATGCTCCAAGGTGACGACCCCACTGCCCGCTCGGCGTTGGAACGGAGCATCGAGCTCTTCGACACAGTCGATGACGACCTCGGACAGGCCAGAGCACGGCTCTATCTGGCTACGGCCGTCTGGCAGGAGCCACCCCGTGCCCGGGAACTGCTGAGCTCAGCGATCGACACCCTGGGAACTATGGGTCCTACCTGCTGGCAGCACTGGATGGCGTTGTTCCTCTTGAACCTCTGGGATCTACAACATGGAGATCCAGCCGACACAGCGACGTTTGCCCGAACGCTCGTCGAGCTCGGTGAGGAGTCAGGTGATGCAATAACGAAAGCGCACGCGGCAGAAGTCGCTGGTCTTCGAGCACACTTCGGCGGATCACCAAAGCTGGCAAGATCTGAGCTTTCAGCGGCAGTCGGTGACTATCGACGCGCCGGTTTTCGGGTCTCCTGCTTCGCTCATTGCCTGGACCACGTGTCGCTCTGGACGCTGGAGGAAGGGGACCCGGCCCATGCCGCCATCCTTCTTGGTTCGGCCGAGGCGCTACGCGGTGATCATGTCGGCGCACCGGCGCCCGCGGCCGAGCTTCACTGGCACGACGAGGCCAAGCTCAGGACGAGGAAGCGGCTTGGCGAAGGGGACTTCGAGAGGTGCTTTGGGCAAGGGCTTCAGACCGAACCGGAGCAGGCCGGCGACCTCGCGACAGCGATGTTGCTTCCCGCGACTTCGTGACGCCCTGGAGGCGATCAGCGCCTCGGCAATGGCCTTCGGATTACGACGTTCTTGGGTCCTTTCGCGGTAACCGAACTCGCCGGGGCGGTCACATGCCGCTCCTGGTCTGTCTCACCGTGGTTCTGTTCGCAACGGCTTGCGGAGGGGGTTCCGGTAGCACCGAGGATCTCGCCGGCGAAGAGGCAACAGCAGTAGCTGCAGGGCCCACGGTGTCAGATGAGGTCCAA
>JBPCTU010000619.1:0-4102 GCA_051011515.1 Acidimicrobiales bacterium | reverse complement strand
ACCGGGATGCGCGAACTACGCGACGAGTACCGCCAGAACGCATCCTGACCACGGATGTCAGGGCAAGAGTCCTCTGGCAGCGTCGCGTTCGAATCGCGTTCCTGCCAGCGTGAAGTGTCCCTGGGCGCGCGTTTAACGCTGGCAGAAACACTCCAGAACACAAAGGACACGGCCGAACCAGGCCGCAAGGACACAACCCAGCTCCGAGGGGCGAGGAGCGGAACGCCGCCGGGCACCTCCGGATTGCGTGGCGCAGCCGGGTGCCGACAAGCGTCGGCACCCGGAAGATCACAGCGTGAAGCGCACCTCCTCGACCAACACACCCGGTAGGAGGAAGCTCCTGGTCGAGCGCCGTTCATAGGTGGCGGGGTCCAAGATGACCTCGGCCTTGTCTGTCAGCGCCACAAGGTGCTCGCCCAAGAGGCTGTAAATGGTGTCGTCGAACCGCATCACGTTCACGGGCGCTACCACCTCGCCGTCCTCGGCCCAGAACGTCGCGAACCGCGTCATACCCGTAGTGCGGCAGGCCGCTCGATCGGAGAAGTTCGTGTACCACAGGTTTCCTACGTAGAGACCCGTACCCAACTCACCGAGCGCATCGCCATGAGGAAGCGAACCGGCAGCGACGCTCATCGACTCGGGCGCCTCCCAAGCCGACGCCCCGTTCGCATCGACCCCGAACTCCATGGCTGATCGGGGGGAAACAAGAGTGCTGGCATATGCGCCGGCATCGATGAGGACAACCTCGTCGGGCCGGGCGAAGCCTGCCTCCTGAAAGTTCGGTGCCACACCGCCTGCCGTGTCCTCGCTGACTCGCACCGATTCATCGATGGTGGCGTCCTCGGTCACCATGCGAAGCAATGGAGTCTGTTTGGTCTGGTGGCTCTTCTCACTGAAACCACCCCAAGCCCACAAATCCATCAACTCGAGAAATGCCGCTGGGGCGAGATACGTCCGGTAGTCGCCCGGATCGAGTTCGAGAGGTTCGCGATCCAGTGCCTCGATCTGTTGGCGAGACCACGCCACCTTCGACTCGAAGGCATCGTCATCCCACTCGAACCCGGCATAGAGGTTCTTCGCGGCCTTATCGGCGCGGAGATAGAAGCTCCAATCCAGGTTGAAACTGGCCGCTTGGTGCCAGTTGCGTTGACCCAAGGAGTTGGCGAAACCGGTGAACGTGTCCCCGGCGGCGTAAATGCCAACCATGTCTGCTGAACCAGTCGCCTGGCGGATGTCCGCGAGCGCGTCTTCGGGGGGCGGCAGAGCGTTCTCGACCACGGTTTCGCTGTTGGCAGGTTCGGTGTTGTAGAGCAGGTACGGGTCTTCGGGGACCAGACGGCGCTGATCTCGCAACTGATCGAGCATGGCCGACACGCGGGCCTGGTCCATCGACCACTCTCGAGCCAGCACGACTGACCCTTCGGTGTGTTTGGCGCCTTCGATCAAGTCGAGGTTGAGCGTGGCCTGTTCGACCGATCCCGCCTGACGGATGTCGCCGTGGTTGAAGCGTACGAAATCGGTCGCTTCCCCTTCGAAGCCGATGAGCAGCTCCTCGTCGGCGTGGAGCTGCGCGGTGGACCAGTCGGCCAGCTCGTCGAAGTACGTCTGAACCTGGGTGCGGGACACGTCGTGAGCCTACGAGCGCATCGCCACGTCACCAATCGTTCTGCCAGCGTGAAGTGTCCCTATACGCGCGCTTCACGCTGGCAGGACCATCTCGGGAACACCTAGGGGCGCACTGTCGGAGACCGTGGCTACGGTTGCCTTCACACATTGCGGCGTTGGCCTGCCTCCCTGAATCTCCTCTCGAAGGCCACCATGCCAGCAGGTTCTGAACCACCGAACACCGCCCGGTGGACTCCCTCGTCGTCCAACGTCGACGCCGCCGGTCCGCCAACCACATACCGGCTCGACTCCGACGAGGCGTTGACTCGCCTGGCCGAGAACTTGGCGTACGACTTCGATGATGTCCACGCCCTAGCACTCACCGACGCCAACGGACTTGTGCTCGACGGGGTTCTGCTATCAGACCCCGCGCACACCATCGACCACACCATCGGCTTCGCGCTCTGCCTGGCCCTCAGCCTCGATGTCGAAACGTTGTGCGCGACCTTCGTGTCGGTTGTTCCCGCATCAACCGTCTCTTCAACAAACGCCTACACAAGATCGTGGCGAACTATGAACGACGTTCTCTCGGCTGCAGTGCACGTACGCGACTGGATCATCACCGACGGCGCATCCATCCACTCGATGACCGAAGTGAGTTAGGCCTCGCCGCCGAACACCTCGACATCGGCGAACAGGCAGGTCGGCGACGCGTGGCCAGTACCGATCTCCTGGTTCAACTCACCCTTGCCACAGTTGGGCGTTCCCAGCACCTTGAAGCTGTTGATATCGCCCACACCCTTCAGGTTGCGCCAGAAAGTGGCCGATATGCCCCGGTAGCTCGGGTTGCGGACCGTGCCGACGATCTCGCCGTCTTCGATGAGCTGTCCGTATTCGCAGCCGAACTGGAACTTGTTGCGGCTGTCGTCGATAGACCACGAGTTGTTCGTGTGGAAGTAGATGCCTCGCTCGACCGATGCGACCAACTCGGCCTCGGTGGAGTCTCCGGGCTGCACGTTCAGGTTCGACATGCGGTCGATCGGCGGCCGGTTCCATGAACACGCTCGGCTGGTCGACACTCCTTCGATCCCCGAACGCGCCTGACTGACAGTGCCACCGAGGGGGCGCTCGAGGATGCCGTTCTCGATGAGCAGTTGCCGTTCGGCCGGAGCCCCGTCGTCGTCGAAACCGAACGTCGCTAGCTGACCTTCGACAGTTGGGTCGTAGGCAACGTTCAAGAGTTCCGACCCGTATTGATATGTGCCGAACATGTCAGGAGTGACAAAGCTGGTGCCCGCGTAGTTGCGTTCATCACCCAGGATCCGATCGAGCTCCAGCGGATGACCGATCGACTCGTGAATCTGCAGGTTCATCTGGTCCGGCGCCAAGACGACATCCATGACCCCGGTCGGGCAGTTGGGCGCATCCAGAAGCTCCAACGCCTCCGCCGCGATACGGGGTGCCGCATCTCCGAACCCGAACCGGCCCAACAATTCGACCCCGCCCTGGCCACAACGTGCGCCGTTGCCGAACGTGCGGGTCTGAGTGTTGGAACCCTCGTTGGCCGTGGCCCGAAGGTCGGGGTAGACGAGGCGGAAATGCTGCTCGACGCGCCCACCCTCGTTGGTCAACAACAGCGTGTCGACATCACGACGATTCAGCGTGGCAGCCCAGTCGACAATTCGGTCATCGACACCAAGCAGCCGGGATTGCTGATGAACGAGATCGATACGATCGGCCAACGGCATCTCGGCCCAATCGACGTCGACCCGCGACTCGTACTCGCCCACCGAGTGCCCGAGCGGTGGATCCGTGACAACGCCCAGACCGGCGGTGACCTTGGCCCAATACCGCGCGCGTTCGGCGGCTGCCGCGAGGCCCGAAGCAGTGAGGTCCGACGTCGCCGCATAACCGAGCCCTCCGCCGTCCCAGACCGAGATCATGACACCGGTGTCATAGGTACTGGTCAGGGGCTCGAGCTCGTTCTGGCGAACCGTCAGGGTCTCGCCACGTTCGTCCCAAAGGCGGACCGATGCATAGTCGACGTCACCAGGAAGCGCCTCGAGCAACCGATCCTCGATCGATGCGATGGTCGGAGACGGCGTCATCGTCATGAAGTGAGGCTACTGGCGCCTCGCCGTACCCAGCACCGCCTGGCGCGCCAAGGCCGCCGTGTCGACCCGAGTCGGGCGGGGATATCACCCAGCTTGCTGGGCGGACTCGGTGTCGACCGACGGCCTCGGTCAATCAGTACAGGTGCGGTAGTTAGCTCACTACCTCGCCGCAGGTGATCTCAGTGGCGCCGTCACTGGTGAACATCGGTGAGATGTCGTAGATGTCGGCCTGCCAGTTGATCTCTGGGGTGTCGGGTTGGTTCTGGGCCTGGCTGGTCATGCCTTCGAACTCGCCGGCATCGTTCATGATCTCGAGCGAACCGAACAACGTGCCTACAGAATTGTTTGGCACCATCGAGTTGTAGAGCCACACACCACTGGTG
>JBPCTU010000618.1:0-5936 GCA_051011515.1 Acidimicrobiales bacterium | reverse complement strand
TGATGGGCGAGGACGTCGAAGCCGGAATGTTGATGGCGCTGGAGGCTTACCGAGAGGCCCCGACCGCCGCCGCGATGAATGCGATGGTGACTGGACTCCAACTGACTACACACTTCGAAGCTCATGTCCCGGAGTCCGACGATGTCGGTGTCATTGCCCTCAGCCCCAATGGCAACGTTCTGGCCATGGCAAGTGGGCGCACGATACAGCTGTGGGACACAGAGGCTCACGAACTACAGGCAACGCTCTTCGATGAGACATGCTCAGCGGCGCATTGCTGGGCGGTCACCGCTCTGGCTTTCCAGTTGCCTGGTGGCGACCGCTTGGTATCGGGCGACGCCAGTGGCATCGTCCGGCAGTGGGACGTCGAAACTGGGTCGCAGACGGCACCACTCGCTCGATTTCATGACCATTCGGTAAGGTCGCTGTCCACGACACTCGACGGTGAAGTCCTCGTGAGTTCTGGGGCAGATGGACGCATCTCCGCCTGGCGGAACGAAAGCGGTCGGTACGAGAGGAAGCTGCAAGATCTTCCCGACGTCGGAGCCGTTTTCAGTAGCGCAGTCAGCCCCGACGGCAACTTCATCGCAGCTGGAGGTGTAGACGAGGTCTCGTTGATCGCGTTCGCCACTGGCGAGGTCGTTCACCAGTTCGAGGGCCACGTGGGCCGGGTGATGAGTCTCGCCTTCGACGGAGAACTCGTCGTGAGTGGTGACTCGACAGGCCGGCTGGGTCGCTGGGACCCCAACCGACTCACCGGCAGTGTGGTCGAGGCCCATGATGGCGCGGTCACGAGTGTGAGCATGACGCCAGATTCTGCGACGGCGGCGTCCGCCGGAGCAGATGGAGCTGCCGTTGTTTGGGACGTCTCGGATCGCCGGATGACCGAGACCATGAGAATCGCAGTGGCAGGAGCGGTCCCCCAGGTTGCACTCGACGACGAAGGTGCTTCGATCTTCTTGGCGACCACGAACGGGGTGAACGTACTCAACGTCGAAGCCACCCCTCGCCTGTTCGACTCGTACCCAAGTCCCGACGGTCGACCCGTCTGGGCAGTTGACTTCGAACCCGGCAGTGCGCGGATCGCAACCGGCGCGGTTGGCGGACTGCTAACAGTGTGGACGCCAGATCCGTTCAGCGTCGACGCCGAGTTCCAGGCTGGGGAGGAGGTCGTCAGAGCGGTGAAGTTCTCGACCGATGGCGTCCTCGCCGCCGGCGTGGACGACGGGTCTGTCTTGTGGTGGGACGACCCGACAACGGGGACCACGCCCAGGCTCCTTGGCCACCACGATGACGTTGTGAGAGGCATCGACTTCGTCGGCGACCGTGTCGCAACGGCAAGTTCAGACGGGCGGGTGAGGGTATGGGCCCCCAATGAACTCGTGGGCGAGCACGAGAGTCCGGTCAGGGCGGTCGCTGCTCATCCCGATGAGCAGTGGATAGCAACCGGCGGGGACGACGCCCAGTTGTCAACTTGGGCGGTGGATGCTTGAGCTGAGGCTCCGGCATCCGAAGAAGATGCATTCGAAATCCACAACGACCGGGTCTGGGCCGTGGCGTACAGCCCAGACGGACTCTTGCTTGCATCCGGTGGAGACGACGATCGCGGCCAGGTAGTCATCGGACGATCAGCAGACAGCGCACCGCTCCTACTCGAGCTGGACAGCTCCCCGGGGAGAGTTTACGCACTCGAGTTCAGCCCCAATGGCAGACTCCTGGCGGCCGGCGTGGACGACACCGTTCAGCTCTGGGACGTCGAGTCGCTCTCGCCGATCGGGGCCCCGCTCCGCGGTCACAACGACGCGATCCGATCGCTTTCGTTCAGTTCCGATTCGACGCTATTGGCCACGGCGAGCCCCGACGGCACCGTGAAGATATGGCAAACAGACCCCCAAGAGTGGGCCAGACTCACTTGCCGGGTCGTCGATCGCAACATGACTCTCGGCGAGTGGAGGTCTGTCGGGCGGGGAGAGGACTACGTTCGCCACTGCGATGCGTTTGTGGCGGGTCGTGACGCGCCGGCCGATTCGGACGTGGCGGAGTACGTTTCGCCGGGCGACTTCGGGGTTCCGCGCCGAGTCCTGGTCGTTGATTGGACGATCCTGATGGTCCTTGGTGCCGGCGCTGCTGCGGTGGGGCTGATCCTGCGGTTGCGAAGGACTTGACAGCCAGCTCGCTCGGGCCCGGGTGTCGATCGGCTCAACCGTCGGTCTGCGTAGGAACATCGAGGTCGAAGAAGCGCGCTATTCCGCTGAAGCGCCGGGGCAACACCCGCAACCCCGGCAACTCGAAAACGACCTGGGAAACGCTGCCGATCTGCTCGTAGATGACGGCGTTCATTGCAAAGGCGAAGGCCAAGGTGCGGCCGATGATGAAGAACCAGCCCAGGAGGGTCACAGCGAGACCGATCGCTCCATACACCGACGACGAGCTGTCGAGTGCTCCGGGTACGTAGAGCATCGAGATCGCCTGGAGGCCAGTGAGCGTAATCGCGACCAGAGACGCACCGGGAAGGGCTGCCCCAGGATCGGTTGTCGACCGTGGTAACGCCAGAAACAGCAGTACCCACAACAGGACGTAGGCACCGGCGACAGCGACGAACGACACCGAAGCCAGCGCCACGCCTGCCGCCAAACGAATCCGATTCAGCACCGCCCATACGAATGCGGTGCCGGTAATCACGCCGACGACCACGCCGACCAGTCGAAACGGCGTCCGCTGATTGCCACCCATTCCCCAGCCGAGGGCGCTGGAAAGCAGCAGAGCACGGGCCAAGGAGCGGCCCGCCCACGCCATGAAGTAGAGGCCAAGAATCAGCGCGATCCACGACGACCTACCGGTCTGGGAGAACGCCTCATCGATCTCGTCTCCGACGAGTCCGGTGATGCCGAGAGCAGACCCCGCAGAGTCAACGCCGGCGTGGATTCCCAACAAGCCGGCGACCCCAACTGCGAACAACATCATCGGCACGAGGAACAAGAAGAAGCGCAACGCCAGGGCGCTGCCCAACAACGTGCCGGCGGCCTCTTTGTCACGCTCGTATATGCGAACTCCGACGTCCACGGCGGCGGACCGAGAACGGAGGTCGCTCAGGCGGTCGACAATTCTCGACCCGAAGCCGCTTGCTCCGCTGCGAAGCTCCTCCAGCCGGGTGCGGGTCCGCTCGACGGACTCCTCATCGATTTGTTCATCGGTCACAGACAGAGCTTGCACCCGCACCTGCTCGGCCGCCAACGGCAGGCGGACAGCCTGCTACCGAACACCACTACAAATTCCGAGCGGACCCGTCGTTGTTGAGCCGCTGGAGTCCGTCGAGGATGAAGTCCAATACAAGTTCGAAGCTGGCTCCAGTGTGCCCCTCGATGTGTTGGTGGACGTGGGCCACGGTGTAGGGGTAAACATCGGCGTCGAACAGGTCGAGGAACTCGTACGCCTTCTCCCACGGGTCGTCGCTGCCCTCCAGAGCGAGCGACATGGTGATCTCCTGCAAGGTGTACCCGAGTACGTGGTTGTTGACGGCATGGAACCCGTGATGGGCCAGCTCCGGGGACAGGCCGCTTTGGTCAAAGGTCCGCAACAGATTCTCCATGTGGCGAGTCCTGGCCGGCCCCGGCATGTGCCTCTGCCATAGATCCGGAGCCCAAGGGTGACGCACAAGAGCAGCCCGAGTAGAGATCGCCATGGCTCGAACCGCGTCGAGCGGTGGTTGGTCGGCGGGCGGGTCGTTTATCTCATCAGCCACCGCATCGACCATCAAACCGAGCAGCTCCTCCTTGTTCGACACGTGGTTGTAGAGCGCCATGGCCTTGAATCCCAACCGGTCGGCGAGATAACGCATCGTCAGCACGCCCACGCCCTCGTCGTCTGCGATGGCGATCGCGACGCCGACTATGGACGGTCGACTGAGCGGCTCTCGTGATGAGGTCTCTTCCATCGGCGTCCTCCCACGTCTCCTGGCCGTATGTGAACTGCGAGGCGGACAAACCACCTTGACAACGTACACCGTACGTATTATCACGTACATCGTACGTTAGCGAACGTACATCGTACGTTCAACAGGAGCCTAGTTATGCAAGCAACCCCCGTGGCCGACTCGAGGTCAGCTACTGCAACCATCCCAGAATCCATGCGAGCAGTCGTCGCCCGCAGATACGGCGGGCCAGAAGTCATCGGCAACGAAGAGGTGCCCGTGCCGAAACCTGCGCGTGACGAAGTTCTCGTGAAGGTCGAGGCCTCTTCTCTCAATGCCCTCGATTGGCACTATCTCACCGGCACCCCATACTTCATGCGGCTGATGGTGGGGCTCGTTCGCCCCAAGCGAATCATCCCCGGTGCCGACGTCGCCGGCGTGGTAGTCGCAAAGGGCAGCGAGGTGCACGATCTCTCAATAGGTGACGCTGTCTTCGGCGAGTGCCAAGGCGGCGGGTGCGCCCCCTACCTAGCCAGCACAACCGACCGGATCGTGAAGATTCCCACAGGTGTTTCGTTCGAGGCAGCTGCTGCCACGCCGGTCGCCGGTCTTACCGCTCTGCAGGCGTTGCGCACACACTGCAAGGTGCAAGAGGGAGAACACGTGTTGATCAATGGAGCAGCGGGCGGCGTGGGGACATTCTCAGTCCAAATTGCCAAGGCCTTCGGAGCCGAGGTGACCGCAGTGTGCAGCACCCGCAACGTCGACATGGTCCAGTCGCTGGGCGCAGACCACGTCGTTGATTACCTGAGAGAAGACTTTGTCGAGGGCGGTGCTCGATTCGAGGTCATGATCGACAACGTCGGCAATCGTTCAGCGGCCGAATGTCTCAGCGTTCTCCAGCCTGATGGCAGGTATGCCGCGATCAGCGGACCGAAGAGAAACCGTCTGCTTGGCCCGGTTCCTCACATCGTGGGGGCCGCACTTTCGTTTCGGCGAGCTCCACAGTCCTTCCACCAATTCACGGCATCACCCAACCACGACGACCTGACGACGCTCGGCGAGCTCCTGGCGGACGGCCAAGTCGTGCCCGAGATTCAGCGGGTGCTTGGTCCAGGTGGCGTTGCCGACGCCCTCGCCGAGATCGGAACCGGCCACACCCGTGCAAAGATCGTGGTCGTGTCGTCCTAACGCGCCCGCCGAAGTCGCTAACGGAATCGGAGCCGGCGGGCCGTCGTTGACAGTAGAACTCCGGCCCCGAGGACCGCGACGCTGAAGATCGTCACAAGACCCGCGTTGACGCCAGTGTTGGCCAGCTCTTCGGACTCGGCGTCGACCTCTTCGTTGTCAGCGGCTTCAGCCTCAGCGTCCGAGTCTCCAGACTCGGAGTCACCGTTGTCTTCGGCGATCCCCAACGCTGAAGCAACACTGGGCGGTAGTAAGACATTGTCGATCGCGTGGATGACTCCGTTACAGGCCTGCACGTCGGCGACCACCACATTTGCCGGCTCAACCGCTGCGCTCAAGACACTGATCGCGTCCCCCTCGACCGCCACGGTGATGTCCTCGCCGTTAGCAGTCGTCACCGACGAACCGTCGAGGGTGAGAATCACTTCGGATGGTGTCGCCCCTTCGATGACGTGATAGGTGAGGATGTTGGCAACCATCTCAGCATCATCGGAGACCTCTTCAGCATTAAAGCCTCCTCTGCGAGCGGCGTTGAACGCATCATCGGTCGGAGCCAGCACGGTGTACTCACCACCGCTCTCGCAGTCGGCCAACATCGCCGCGAGGCCAGTCTGTTCAAGCGCGAGCACGAGCGTTTGGAAACGTCCATCACTGGCTGCCACGTCCACAATCGATGGTGCTTCAGGATCTTGGGCGCTAGCAGCGGTCACACCGACACTTAGCACCATCCCGGCAAGGGCTAGGGCCGACAACAACCGTTTAATCGACATGTTCACGCGGGCTCCTCAATGCTCGGGTTCTGGACGCTACACCACGAGCCCGCAGGGCCCACCAAGCC
>JBPCTU010000617.1:0-3342 GCA_051011515.1 Acidimicrobiales bacterium | reverse complement strand
GGTGAACTCCCAAGCTGGGAAGCCGGGGTGTCTCCACAGGCAATCGCGGCCGAGTTCAACCAGTTCGTGAGTGAAAGCCCTGAGGCTCAAGAGATGTTGGCAGGCGCCGAGGAGTAACCCGGCCGGGTCGGCGGACCTGTGTCTCGGCGGGAAGCCCGGTGGCGCGAGAATGGCAAGTAGCAACGGCCGGCCGCCCCTCAACCTGGAGCCAACCTGATGGAACTGACCGACTCGCCCGAGTGGGCAGCACTGGCGCAGCACCATTCCCAGATTGTCGGCGTGCACTTGCGGACCCTCTTCGACGATGAAGCCGACCGCGCGGGGGCAATGACAGTTCAAGCGGCCGACCTGACGATCGACTACTCGAAGAACCGCGCGACGTCGGACACACTTCGGCTGTTGACGGCCCTGGCCCAACGCGCCGGGGTGGGCGAGCATCGCAACGCCATGCTCGCTGGCGAACGAATCAACACCACCGAAGACCGCCCCGTCCTGCACACGGCTTTGCGAGCGCCTGCTGGAACTGTTGTCGAGGTCGACGGCACAAACGTTGTGGCCGCGGTCCACGAGGTGCTCGCTCGCGCCGGCCAGTTTGCCGAGGCCATCCGCTCAGGGGAACGGCGGGGCATCACCGGACAACGGATCACGGCTGTCGTCAATATCGGGATCGGTGGTTCAGACCTCGGACCACACATGGCCTACGAAGCGCTGAGGCCCTTCCGGCACCCCGACATCAGGTGCCACTTTGTCTCCAACGTCGACGGTGGTGACATCGCGGCGACCTTGGCCGACCTCGATCCTGCGACAACGTTGTTTGTTGTCAGTTCGAAGACATTCACCACCATCGAGACCTTGACAAACGCCACGGCTGCGCGCACATGGCTGGTAGCCGAGCTTGGCGAAGACGCCGTGGCCGCGCACTTTGCAGCGGTGTCCACGAATGCAGCTGAGGTCGCCGCCTTCGGGATCGATACCAACAACATGTTCGGCTTCTGGGACTGGGTCGGTGGCCGCTACTCACTGGATTCCGCCATCGGTCTGACCTTGATGATCGCCATCGGCCAGGCGGGTTTCGCCGAGATGCTCGAGGGGTTCAGGGCCATGGACGAGCACTTCGAGAACGAACCGCTCGATCGCAACGGCCCAACCATCATGGCGATGCTTGGTGTGTGGTATCGAAACTTCTTCGGCTACCCGACCCAGGCAATCCTTCCCTACTCAGCCGACCTCCACCGGTTCCCGGCATACCTCCAACAGCTCGACATGGAGAGCAACGGAAAACGTGTTCGTGTCGACGGAAGCCTCAGTCCAATAGAGACCGGGCCGATCATCTGGGGCGAACCTGGAACCAACGGACAGCACGCGTTCTTCCAACTGCTCCACCAGGGCACGAGCATCGTGCCCGGTGACTTCATCGGGTTCTGCACGCCCACCGAGGACGTCCCCCTGCCCGACGGAAGCGGCGATCAACACGACCTCCTCATGGCAAACTGCTTCGCTCAGACGGCCGCACTCGCCTTCGGCCGCAGCGCCGAGGAACTCCATGCTGAGAACGTTTCCGAGTTTTTGGTGCCGCACCGGACGTTTCCGGGCAATCGACCGACCACGACTGTCCTTGCGCCTGAGCTCACGCCTCGGATACTCGGCCAGTTGACAGCGCTCTACGAACACAAGGTATTCGTGCAGGGAGCGATCTGGGAGGTCAACTCCTTCGACCAGTGGGGAGTGGAGCTGGGGAAGTCATTGGCCACCGCCATGACGCCAGAGTTGACTTCGGAGGCTGCTCCAGCGCTCGATCACGACAGCTCGACGAACCAACTGATATCGCAATACCGCGCCGGCCGAGGCCGCAGCATCTGAGCCGCTGTTTACAAAGTCTCGGCAACCGCAGCGGCAATCTCGACCGTCTCGGCAATGACATCGTCGGTATGAGCCAGGCTGGGAAACAGAGCTTCGTAAGGGCCCGGAGCGAGCGCTACTCCGCGATCGAGCATCCCGTGAAAGAAGCGCGGGTACACACCGTTATCGGCGGCTTCTTGAGCTTCATCGAAGTTGACGGGCTGTGAGTCACTGAAAAAGATCCCCAGCAGCGGACCGACCCGGGGAACAACTGCGGTCACTCCGGCCCCGGTGAAAGCTGCCTCGAGTCCGGCAGCGAGGTTCACCGCAGTTGTCTCCAGCTGAACGTAGGCCTGCTGGTCGAGTTGTGCCATTTGAGCCAGTCCCGCGGCCGTGGCGAGCGGATTGCCCGAGAGAGTTCCCGCCTGGTACACGCCGCCGAGAGGAGCAACGTGGCTCATCATCTCGACACTGGCTCCGTATGCGCCGACTGGCAATCCGCCACCGATCACCTTGCCGAATGCCCAAAGGTCTGGCATCACATCGAAGAACTCGGTCGCCCCTCCATAGGCCAGCCGAAACCCGGTGATGACCTCATCGAACAACAGGAGTACGCCGGCCTCATCACACGCGCTCCTCAGCTCGGCGAGAAATCCGGGCAGTGGTGGAACAAGCCCCATGTTCGCTGGGAGCGGCTCCACGACCAACACGGCAATCGACTCGTCGAGGTCCGGTACCACGTTCCAGGGCACCACAACCGTGTCCGCAACAGCGGAGTCGGGTACACCATCGCAGCCGGACAGGCCTTGGTTGGCGACGCCGCTGCCCCCGGCGGCCAGCAACGAATCGGCGTGGCCGTGGTAGTGGCCGGCGAACTTCATGATCTTGTCGCGCCCGGTGGCACCGCGTGCCAACCTGATGGCCGACATCGTGGCCTCGGTCCCACTCGAGACCAGGCGCACCATTTCCAGACCATCGACACGGCCGACGAGTTGCTCGGCCATCTCGATTTCGCCGAGCGTCGGAGCGCCGTAAGACGTGCCGTTGCCGGAGGCAAGGTGGATCGCGTCGATGACCGCAGGGTGCGAGTGCCCCAGGATGCCCGGGCCGTAGCTCATCACATAGTCGATGTATCGCCGTCCCTCGACGTCCCACACGTAAGGGCCCTGGGCACGTGCGACAAAGTAGGGCGTACCGCCCACCGATCGGAAGGAGCGCACAGGGCTGTTCACTCCGCCGGGCATGACCAGCTTCGCCCGCTCGAAAAGACCTTCGTTGTCCTGACTCACGTTTACTCCCTCACCGGCTCACAAGGCCTCTGCGACGTCGCGGGCGAGGTAGGTCAGGATCATGTCCGCACCAGCGCGCTTGATGGCCGTCAGTTGCTCGAGGCCCACCGCGTCGCCGTCGATCCAACCGTTGGCTGAAGCGGCCTTGATCATCGCGTACTCACCTGACACGTGATAGGCCGCAACGGGGACATCTGTCGCCGCTCGAACCCGG
>JBPCTU010000616.1:0-2945 GCA_051011515.1 Acidimicrobiales bacterium | reverse complement strand
GGGCTCGAGCTCTACTTCGGGTTGTTGGCCGTGGGTGATGCGCTCGTACAACACGACCTCCATGACCTCGGCGGAACTGAGAGCCGCGAACGAAGGCATGTTGCCCAGCATGCCGGTTTCGCGTTGGCCGCCGGGTCGCCCAGGATCGCCGTAGGTGGGACCGGTGTTCTCGGTTCCGTTGACAACCCAGGCGAGGTGTCCTTCGACCTGTGGGAAAGTAAGCAGGACCTCGCCGTCGTTGAGCTGGTACCCGACTCCTCCTCCTCCTCCGCCTCCGTGGCAGGTCGCGCATTGGGCCGCGTAGATCTCCCCGCCTTCGGCGATGGGCCCAGTTGCTTCGCGGGTCGGCTCTTCAAGCGTTCCCCAGATCATGAACCCCCAGATCGGGAGGAACAGGGCGACGGGCGCCATCCAGACCGGAATGCGCTTCCGTTCCTCGGCGGCCTCGACCCACGGAGCGATTGGCTTCGGCGGTTCGACTTGTTCGATCTCCGGTGCCGGCGCCGGCACCGGCGCAGCAGATTCGGCCGCTGGCGCCACCTCGGCGGCCGACTCGGTAGTTGCGGGCACGGCTGCAGCTGCGCCTTCGTCTCCGCCTCCGAGACCCAAGGCTGCGCGGCGCTCGCGAGAGCGCTCGAGGAGGTATTCGGGTACTTCGGTCAACGATTCCTCCGTTGGCGAGCTGTGGCCTTGAGCGAGTCTAGGGGGTCCGCAGTCATGGACTGTTCGCCACCTATGCAAGCAAGCGAACGATACCGTCTCAAATCAACCGAGACGGCGATTTCCACGAGGGGCACATGACCTCCACCCATTCGCTCCCGATCGGTGCGACGATGTGTCGGCAGCCTGATCTGCGTGGTAGACCAGACGACTGGAAGTAGGCCCCCAACTACGGGTTACACTTCCTTGTGATCCCTTTCACGAGGGAACGGCACGAGACATTGGAGGAGAGCCAGCGTGGCCCAGCAAAGGCCCATTGATGTCGCCGTGATGAAGGTGTACGGCGCAATGATCGGGGCCACCATCGTCGTGCTCGGCGGCATCGCTCTGTGGGTCGCGATCACACGCGATCAGAACCTGCAGGACGCCCCCTTCCTGAACACGGCATTCACTCTCAGCTGGCTCATCGCGATTCTCCTCAACGCCGGCATCCTCGAATACGCCAAGCGGCGCCCCGAAGGGGCGTTCCTGTCTTGGGGTGAAGCCAACCTTGCTGCGGCCTATGTCTTCTTTCTCATGTTCTGGGTATACGGCGTCGTGCCTCACCAGTGGCTCACCTACGCCGACAACGAACTTGCCTGGCGAGCCGACAAGTTGCTCATCGGACCGACCGGGATCGGGTTCACCGACGGAGAGGGCCTTGTCTCATGGGCGCTACCCCTCGACATCACCTATCTCGTCATTCGCGACATCATCGCGGTGACCATCTATGGCCTGGCGCTTGCCGGCAACATCGCAATGTGGAGCATCTGGCAGAGCCGCGGCAAGGTCGCACCTACCGAAGTAGAACAGTCCACCTACGGCAGACCTCTGGTCCGCGAGGGGGTGTAGGCAGCGAACATGGGAGTCCTCGATGCAAACCCCCCGATGCCCGAGTTCCGCGACGACTACGTCTTGCAGGAAGTGGACGCCGAATGGTTGTCCAAGGCCGTCAAGCCCAAGCAGTTCATACACATCGACCAGTCAGAGTGCATAACCTGCGAAGGCTGTGTCGACATCTGCCCGTGGAAATGCATATTCATGGTTCGCCCGGGTGCCATCGACGAGGCCCACGGCACTGAACTTCCCGGTAGCGACCCCAGCGACGCCGTCATCTTCACCATCGACGACGACGTCTGTACCCGTTGTGCCTTGTGCGTGGATCGTTGTCCGACCGGGGTCATAATCCTCGGCAAGATCGGCGACCCCACAGCAGAAGGCGATCCCCACCAGCGCATGCCCAGCCATGGCTACGGCTACGGCATGAGGCTGGCCTGACCTTCACCGATAGGAACCAAGGACCGAAAGCGTGCCCGACGAGAAGCAGCCACTGAGTGAGCGGATGAGCCAGCAGGCCAGCGACCTCACCGACCAGGTGCAGAGTTCGCAGGCGTGGAACTCGATCTTCCGACCCGGATCGATCTTCCGCAGGGGTTACTCGGATAGCCCGAGAAACCGTTCGTACGTCATCATGAACAGCGTCCTGTATCACCTTCACCCGGTGAAGGTGAAACGTCACGCGGTCAAGGTCAGCTACACCTTGTGTCTCGGTGGCCTGAGCTTCTTCCTGTTCATCCTGCTCACGGTTACCGGCATCTTCTTGATGTTCTTCTACCGGCCGACCGCCGCCCAGGCCTGGGACGACATCTACACGTTGCAGACATCGGTGGCGTTCGGGTTGCTCGTACGCAACATGCACAGATGGGCTGCGCACCTGATGGTGCTCACTGTGTTCTTGCACATGGCCCGCGTGTTCTACCACGGCGCCTACAAGGCGCCCCGCGAGTTCAACTGGGTCATCGGCGTGATGCTGCTGCAGCTCACGCTGCTTTTGTCGTTCACCGGTTACCTACTGCCTTGGGATCAGCTGGCCCTCTGGGCGGTGACCGTGGGCACCAACATGATGGGGTACACCCCTGTCTTCGGTGACCAGGTGAGGTTCGTGTTACTTGGCGGGGTCGAGATCGGCAGCGACACGTTATTGAGATGGTATGTGTTGCACGTGCTCATGCTCCCGTTCGTGATCGTCATCTTCATGGCGATCCACTTCTGGCGGGTCCGTAAGGACGGCGGCATCTCGGGGCCCCTCTAATGAGGGCAGAACGGCTCATGGGCACCCCGCTCTCTGGGAACCGGTCGCCCGCCGCGGACGTGGTGATCGTGAGGGCCCGATGACCGAGATCCCCGAACACCTCCTGAAGCGCAGCAAGGACGCCAGGGAGAAGGCCACGGGCTCGTCCGGGGAC
>JBPCTU010000615.1:0-6064 GCA_051011515.1 Acidimicrobiales bacterium | reverse complement strand
CCCACTAACAGCGCGGGCCACATCCAGGTGCGAACCCCCGCGCCTCCCTCGTCGGTGTCGGGCATGGTCATCGTTGTGCCTCCGATGTGAGTCGTTGATCCTCTTTGTCCGGCTGGGCAGGCGCACGAAGCGACGGGGATGAGCGTGTTGGGTCGTCTTCTTCTGTGGATGGGGCAGACGAACGGCCGAGCGGCTTCGGGGGGTGTCGCGATCAAGATGGGACACCCGCGATGATGGTGTTGTCTCCCACTGCCAGCAGCCATGGGTCTGCTGCGACCACGGCGTTCAGTACTGCTCCACCGAAGACCTCATCGATGTTGACGCGAGCCCAGGTGATCCCGTCCTTGGATGTCCACACCGCGGCATCGGGCCACCCCACGCCACCGTCTCCGACCGCGACCAGCCCCGCTTCTGTGGCGATCACGTCGAAGATGCGTGTGGACGCGTTGAAGACCGCCCTGTTGTCGGGAACTCGGGACCAGGCGATCCCATCGACGGACGTCCACACCGGTGCGCCCTCATCGTTCTCTCCGACCGCCACCAGGCCCGGGCCACCCACGACCACGTCGAACATTCCCTGGTCACCCTCTCCCCCGAACACCGCTTCATCGTGGGGGACTCGGGCCCAGCTCAGGCCGTCGACAGATGTCCAGACCACCGCATGTGCGCGGCCGGTTGGTGCATCACTGTTCAACCCGTCGGATCCGACGGCCACCAGGCCTGGGCCACCCACGGTCACGCCGGTCATCCCGTTCCCGTCACCCACTGTGTGGCCAAAAACTTCCTGGTCATGCGGGACCCGGGCCCAGGTCAGGCCGTCGACAGATGTCCACACTGCAGCGCCGTGTTCGTTTTCTCCGAGCGCGACCAGGCCTGGGCCGCCCGCGATCAGTTCGTTCGGACCACCTCCCTCGAAGACAACATCGTGACGCGTCCAGGTGCGCCCATCGGCGGAGCTCCAAAGCACGTCGATGGCAGAGTCGCCTTGTTCTCGTCCGCCGATCGCTATCAGTCCTGGGCCACCGGCGACAACGCTGTCCATCCAGAAATTGCCGTTTCCGCCGAAAACTGCTTCATCGTGAGGGACTCTCGACCAGCTGAGCCCGTCGACCGATGTCCACACCGCAGCATCCCCCTCCCCGTAGCCCTCGCGACCCTGCTGCCAGACGTTGTTTGCTGTGCCGACGCCGACCAAACCAGGACCTCCGGCGACCACGCTGCTCATCCCTGTGTGGCCGGTCTCACCGACGAACACAGCTTCGTCGTCAGGTATCCGCGACCACCGATAGCCGAGGGAGTCCACAACGCTCGGCGGCGGACCGGCCTCGGACTGCTCGGGCGGGGGCGTAGGATCGGGTGGCGGGGCGGTGTCGGCTGAGGACTCCTCTTGGCGAGTGGGGGTTGGCTCGAACTGGACCCAGCCTGTTCCTTCGAAGAACACCTCTGGCCAGGCGTGAGCGTGTTTACCTCTCACGACGTATTCGCCGCGAGAGGCGTCCCACACACCCGATGTGAACCCAACCGCTACACGTGTAGGAAGACCGATGGCACGCGCTAACACGGCGAAAGCGCCGGCAAACTGCTCGCTGGAGCCCGTTCGCACGTTGAAGAGGAAGTCCTCCAAGTCATCGAGGTGGTGCTCGAGTGGGGTATCTGTGTTGTAGGTGAAGCCATCTCGGAAGTGTGCTTGGAGAGCTAGCGCCCGCTCGTAGTCGTTCGTGGTTCCGGCCGTGATGCGTTGCGCTTCGGTTCGGATCGCTGTGGGGACTTCGTCAGGCAGGGCGGTGTGACGCTCCAGGAAGTCAGTGTCCAGCGAAGCCGTCGACGCTGCTCGCAACCGGACGGCGTCGGGGACGGGCACCGAGGACTCGACCGTATAGGTAAGGCCTGAGAACTCAGAAACTTCGTGCCCCACGAGGAGCGAGCCAGGGTCAGCGGAATACCTGAGGGCAACGCCCCCATCGTCGAGCACTTCGTGGAGTTCGTACACCGTCGGCAACCAGGGCCCGCCCAGCGCCGCCGCCAGGCTGACCGTCTGTACCACTGAACGAGTAGGCACTGAAGCGTCGAAAGCCGAGGGCAGCTCTCCCTCAGCGCGCTCGTACGCAATTGTTTCGGTCCCCCACACGCGGCCATCGAAGGTATCCAGACCCACCAACCGCCAGTAGGACGCTTCGCCCTGAGCCACAGTGACCGAGAACAACTCGATGTCGGCCTGCAGCGCTAATTGATCAGACATGGCGACTAGTGGGCTGACGACGACTCTTGTGTTGGGAGCGCCGGGGGTAACGGCTGGCGACGAAGTCGGATCGGCTATCACCGGACCGGTAGCGACGTCGCCGGTGGGTCCGCCGGCCACAACTGCGATGCCCACCACCAACAAGATCATCGCCGCGACAGCTAGGACAGCGGCTCGAGTTCTCCTTGGTTTGGTTTTCGGCTGGTCGGCCGGTTCGCGAAGATCGAAGACCGTCAAGTCGGAGCCACAGGTCTCACAGGTATCCGAAGCGGAGCCGTTAGCTGGATCGTCCAGTAGTGCCAGGAGTGAACCCCGGGCGACGAGCTCGTCTGCGGAGAGTGGACCGTGTACTTCGCGTTGCCGAGCTCCGTAGTCCGCCAGCTGGCGTTCCAGCGTATTCATCGCTCCACTCCGATCTCACGTCGCAGGCCACCCATGCCACGCTCGAGATGGTTCTGGATGGTTGTCTTTGAGAGACCCAGCAGCTCCCCGACCTCGGACTGGGTCCATTGGAAGCAGTGGATCAATACGACGACGGTCCGCTGTCGCTCTGACAGCGCCGCCAACGCCTCGGGCAGTCGCGGTTCGACGTCGGGAGTGTGCGAGGTCTCTACAGGATCGAAGATCGGCCGACGCTTCGGCAGTCTCTTTCGACCCTGGCTCAGGCCCACGGTGTAGAGATAGCCGGCAGGGTTTTCCATTGCGCCGATCCGATCCCAATGCTCCCAGCCATAGGCGAGCGCCTCGGCCGCGGCTTCGCGGCCGATCTCCCCGCCGTAGGTGGCGATGAGTGACTCACGAATCCTCACTTCGTAGACGGCAACGAACTCCGTGAACTCATCCACCCTCGCGACGTGAACGACCATCCGAACCCTCTTGCCGAACCCTCTTGCTGTCTCACCCATAAAAGCCTGGGAGACCACGATCGAACCACAAGAAATCCGGATTTCCGCAAAACAATTTGACCGGGCGCGAATGTGGCGGGTGGTTGCAGGTCGGTAGCCGTGGCGCTTGGGTGGTGGGGCTGGTGATGATGGCTGTGCGGCCCATTGCCCGACAGGGGCGCTTGTGAAATAGTGAAAGTGGGGGTGGGACCGACGTTCCAGCGCACGAACAGATGGCCGGTTGCCACGGACAGTGGACCTCGCGATGGCTGAGCAGCGGTCCCAGACGAGGTCGGGGGCGATAGGGGAGTCAGGCGGAGATCGCGCTGAGAACTGGGCTCCAGCTGTTGTCACGTCTGCGGGGATTTCGAGCACGGCAGGGGCGTTGGCCGGGATCCTCTGGGGCGGGATTGGCGGAAGGATCGCAATGCGGGTCCTGTTCCTGACCTCTGACGATCGGGTGCGCGGGCTCACTTCCGATGATGGGTTCGAGATCGGCCGCATCTCCGCTGGATCGATATTCCTTGTGGTCTTCTCCGCTATCGCCGGAGCAGTGATCGGTTTCTGCGGTGGTCTACTCCGAATGGTGACAGCAGGGCCGACCTGGCTGGTTGCAGTGGGCGCTGGGATAACGAGCGGCATTTACTTCGGGGCGTTCATCGTGAAACCCGACGGCATTGACTTTCGGGTGCTCGAACCGCTTTGGTTGGCAGTGACTCTGTTCATCGCGCTTCCAGCCTTGTGGGGCGCGACGGTCGTCGTGTTGACCGAACGGCTCCTGCGGCCCGGCGTGTTGGGTTCCAGCCTGCCTCCGCGCATTGGTGATCGCCGGTTCGGTGGCGTCGGGTGGATTGTGATGGCCGGGTTCACGGTCTTCGGAGCTGTCGGCTTGGTCAGCAATATCCAAGATCTGATCTGATGATCGATGAATGACACCAAACGTCTGCTGATCGTGGCGGGCGCCGTCTTCGTCGTGGCCTTTGGCGTAGGCCTCGCGCTGTTGGGTCCCGAAGTTGGAGCGTTCGGGGACTCTGACGCCGCGTTTGTCGAACATTTCTCGACCGGTTCTCAACGCGCCGCCGATATTGCCGGTTCAGCGCTCCTTGCGGGAGCGGCAGTGGCTTTCATGGTGTTCGCCCATGTGATCGCCTCCGCGGGTGCGGATGCAGGAGACGATCGTCCAGCTCGACCGACCTTGGTACGGACCGCCGGCATGCTCGCTGGAGCCTTCATGATCGTTGCGGCACTTGCGCTGGTAACTGTCCCGCTGAGTATCTCGATGGGCGAGTTCTTCGATGAGGAAGGCAAGGCCTTCCGCGAAGGCCAGGCCGTTCTGCCTCAGTTCGGTTACGTCGTCCTGGTCTTCGGGGCCATGATTCCCGCGGCGGTCACGGTCGTGGCAGTGGCCAGGCTCGGCTGTTTGCGGCCGTGGCTCACCCGCGCAAGCTTCCCAATCGCTGTGCTGCTAGCCGTCACCGCCGGCTCGGTGATCACAATGGCTCTGCTGCCAATCTGGGTAGCCACTGCCACTGTCTCCATGGCGAGGAGCTGAGCGACGCGCCACAGTTCCCCATCACCCTCAGCACCGGGCGCTGTCGTTCGGTCGTGTCAGAAGGTGAGGACGAAGCGGCCTCGGGTTCCGCCGGCTTCGAGTCGACGGTGCGCTTCGGCTGCTTCCTCAGGTGTGAATGTGGCTGCAAGGCGCAACGAGATCAAACCTTCTTCGGCCTGTTGTCGTAGACCATCGAGCAGGTCTGCGCGATGGTCGAGCTCGCGGACCCATGTGGTGTGAAAGGTGATGCCACGTTCTCCGGTGCCCTCCCAACCGCGAACCGATGCGTAGGCACCGCCGTCACGCACCGCCGGGACGGCGAGCTCGTTCTGGACCGCTCCGTCGGCCAGGCCGTCGACACCATCGGCGCGGACCGCTCGTATCTCTGCTGCTATGTCGTCGCCGCGAGGGACCACCACATCGGCCCCCAGCTCTCGCACCAGTTGTTCGTCGTCAGGAGACGCATCTGCGATCACTTCGAGACCGTCGGCCTTCGCGAGCTGGACCACATAGCCGCCATAACACCCAGCCGCCCCTGTAACCGCGATGACCTGACCGCTCTCGAGTGCCAGCTGGTCCAGCGACAGACGAGCGGTCAACCCGTTCATCGGTAACGTCGCAGCCTCGGCATGGCTCGTACCCACCGGCGCGGCCGAAACTGAGTCGGCGGACAATACAAGGCTCTCCCGGTATGCACCATGGCTGCCGGTCGGTATGACCATCGCCATGACTGAATCACCCACGGCCAACGTGGTCTGGGTCCCCGCGCCGATCTCATCGATCACCCCCGCAGCATCCATGCCGGGGATGTAGGGAGGTGGATCCTTTGCCAACATGTCGGCTCTGGCCCCGTTGCGTACATAGGTGTCGGTCGGATTCACCGTCGCGGCGTGCACACGTAGCCGCACCTCTCCAGCACCCGCGTGGACCTCGGGAAGGTCAACCACCTCTAGCGCGTCCGGCCCGCCAAACTCAACAACCCCAACACCTCTCATCTACCAGTGCCTCCCGCTACCAGCGACCTCACCATGTGATCCTCGCGCACTCAGCCCACCCCGCGCTCGGGAGCCGGCCGCGGCTCGGTCGCACCATCCTGGAGTGGGTGAATTCAGTGTGGTCTTCAACGCAGGCGGCGGACCTATCCACGAGCTCCTGGAACAGTGGCGAGCAAACAGAGACACCGGCCAGCCACCACGGAAGACAAGGTGACACGCACCGCCATGACCCAACCGTCCCATAGCACCGGTTGGGTGATACCCGTGGCGGGGCTGGAGCATGTGGTGACGACTCCACAGCGATTCATTTTGAGCACAGCGCTCGCGGCCGGGCCTCTCCGGTGTTGGCCTGGCGGGTTGAGCACAGCGCTCAGGGCTGGATTGCTCGTAATGA
>JBPCTU010000614.1:0-5684 GCA_051011515.1 Acidimicrobiales bacterium | reverse complement strand
GCCAGGCCAAGTGCTCCGTAGACGAGCGACGCCACCACCATCGGTGTGACGGTGGAGTCGATCTGGTTGTCGACTATTGCTGCCAGCAATGCTCCACCGGCAAGAGAAGTGAACCCGAGGACAGCGGACGCCGATCCGGCCATGTCGCCCATTGGATCAAGCGCCAGCGCGCTGCACATCGGGGTCATGACCATCGAAAGCGAGTTGCCGATCGCCGCCCAAGCGAACCACCACCAGATCGACGGGACGCCATCGGTGGACAAGACCATGACCATGCCGGCTGCGGCCACGAAGACGAACCCTACCGAGGCCCATAGCGCCATCGACCTGGCCCCATACTTCGGTATGAGGCGATTGCTCACCAGAAGACTCAGCGCCATGAACACGCCCGACGCTGCGAACAAGTAGGCGAACTGCTCGGGCCTGTCGTAGATCCGGTCGATGATTGGCTGAGCGCTTCCGAGAAACACGAAGAACGGAACGCCCGTCAGTGTGAGCGCCAGGATGTTGCCGATCGTTGGTCGCGTGGACACGATTGCTCTCGTTGCCCGCCAAGTCGATGCCGGATCGAGCGGGGCCCGGTCTTCGGGGTCGAGGGTCTCGCCGAAACCGACGGTCCAGGCCAATGCGGCCACCGCCAAAACCAACGACGCAAAGAACACGCTCTGCCACGGGCCGACGGCCAGGATCGCTTCCCCGACGATTGGGACGAAGATCGGCCCGATGAGGAAGACGGCCATCACGATGGTGACCACCCGCGCCATCTGGTCGCCGTCGTAGAGGTCACGGGCGATCGCGAGTCGAAGGACGTATGGCGCTGCGGCTCCGAGACCCCAAACCAGTCGCGAGATCAGAAGCACTTCCAAGTTCGGGGCTAGCGCAGAACCAAGAGCTCCAATCGCGTACAACCCGATGCCGAAGAGCATCACGTTGCGCCGTCCGAATCGATCCGATGCCGTGCCGTAGACGAGTTGGCCGGCTGCCGTACCGAGGATGTACAGCGTGCCGACGATTCCAACGCTGACGCCCCGGTCATCCAGCGCGAACTCTTCCCGGAGTTCGTCGAAGGCGGGGAGCGAGACGTCGACGCCAAAGGCCATGAGGACCCCGAGAAACGCGAGGTACAGCACGACGGAGATCTCGGACCTCCGGATCGCTGATCGATTCTGGCCGGGCACTGGCTCAGGTTACGAGCGTCAACGCCTCGGGCACGCAGTCCAGGTTCGGTTCCATCCTTCGACAGCCGGTCACTGGGTGGCCAGCTACGATCCCGCGGAGCTGACGTGCGCACCGAAACCGGGAGGTTGCAGATGAGCGACGAAGCCATCACCGACTACGAGGATCTCAGCGGTATGCAGCTGGAACCCGACGAACTGGCCGAACTCGTAGGAGACGGCGGTGAGTGCGTCTTCAACTGGACAAATCGGGAAGGTTTCCCCGTTGGGGTGGTGGTTGCGTACGTGTGGCGAGACGGGAAGTTCTGGACGACGTGCGCTGCTCGTCGAGCCCGGGTGCCGGCGCTGTCAGCCCGCCCCCAGTCTGGCGTCATCATCAATCACGGCGGGCGCACGGCCTCCTACAAGGGAAACTCCATCGTGCACCGCTCCGGAGACGAAGGTTGGGACAAACTGAAGACCTGGTTCTACGGAGCGCTCGCAGCGGGACATGGCGAACGTGGCGAGCGTCCCGACGTCGATTCCGACTACGGGAACGCGGCCAAGTTTCAGAGGTTCTTGGACTCACCGCACCGGGTGATCATCGAGACCGAGGCCAACCTCGTCGTGGGCTTCGACACTGCGAAGTTCTCTGCGATGACCGCCGAGGCCATCGCTGCCGGTGAGGGGACCGACTGATCGCTCGGCCTCGCCAATCAACCTCGTACTGGATCAACGATCAGATCTAGTCGTCGCAGTCCTCGCATGACGTGGCTGGTCATGTACTCGTAAGTGTTGGTGGGATCGAGCTCTATCGACGATGTTGCGGCCAGGAGCTCTTCCACCGCGACCGTGCCCTCGAGCCTTGCGAGGTGGTTGCCCGGACACAGGTGAACTCCGTGGCCGAACGCCAAGTGTGAGCGAAGGTTGGCGCGACCCAGGTCGATGACGTCGGGGTTCTCGAAGATGGCCTCATCGCGGTTGGCGGATCCCCACAGCAACTGGACCAATGAACCGGCCCGATATCTGACGCCGTTGACCTCAGTGTCCGCACGGGCCACCCGGAACAGTCCCTGCGTCGGAGACTGGATCCTCAGCGCCTCCTCTACGAAGGCGGGAATGAGAGCCGGGTCGGCGCGCAGGGTCGCCTGGAGTTCCGGATTTCCGGCCAGCAATCGCATCGACGACGTCAGCAGCTTCGAGGTTGTCTCTTGACCACCAACGTGGAATGTGAAGGCGATTTGGCGAGCGTGAGCATCCCGCAGGCTGTCCCCGTTTCCGAGCCGGGATGTGACGAGCAGCGAGACCAGGTCGGACCCTGGCCGGTTGCGGCGCTCGGCCACAGCGAGCTCGAGCCACTCGTGGACGCGGCCGATCCTTTCCAGCCTGGCAGTGCCTTCGTCATCCTGGGCTTCGAACAGCGGGGTATTGCCGGCGACAACGTTGTCCCACTCGATGAAATCGGTGCGGTACTCGGCTGGAACGTCGAGGAGGTCGGCGATGATCGTGCCCGGGAGCGGGCCCGCAAAGGCCGTGAGGAACTCGAGTTGGCCGTCGTCGGGAAATGCATCGATCAAGTCCCTAGTCACCTGCCGCACCCGCGGCTCTAGCGCCGCAACCCGACCAGGAGTGAACCAGCGGCTGACGAGGGTGCGGTACTCGTTGTAGCTCGGAGGATCGTTGTGCTGCAGCCGGTCGACTTGGTCACGTAGGGCCGCATCGATCAGGTCGCCGGTGTCCTCGGTGGTTTCCTCCCCGCGGGCCACAGCGCGCAGATGACTGCGCATCTCGCGTACAGCAGGTATGTCTTCGCCGCGGATAGCACCCTTGGCCGCGAGCACGGACGACCATGTCGCCGAGTCCCTGGCGATCGCTTGGCAGTCGTCAAACCGGCTGATCAGCCAGACCCCGTGGCCTGGTTCTTGAATCACTGGACACTGCTGTCGTAGGTCGGCCCAAAGGGGGTAGGGATCGTCGACGACCGCTGGATCCGCATCTATCCACGCTGCGCACCGTTGATGAAGGTCGTCGTCGTCGCCTGGCCGGTTGGCTCGGGCGTCTCGCTCAGCCATGCCACACTCTAGAACGACCCCAGGTCACGCCGGAATGTGGCAAGTGCCGACGCCAGGTCGGTGCGGCCACGGCCACAGGAGCGCGAGCCGCCCGAACCTGGAAGACTCGATTGAGTGCACAGCGCGGTAGCTCTTGTTGGTGGGTGGGCCCATCCAGCCGACCAAACTGGCCCGGCAGTGACGGACATGCTGGAGTCCATCGGGTTCGCACCGACGCTCGTAGATCACCCCGACGGGTTGCCCGAGGTGCTCGCTGACCAGGACCTGTTGGTCATACACGGCTGTTTCTTCCAGATGCTCGATGACCGGTACACGCCGGAGCAGCGTGAAGAGTTCTCCTATCTCTCGACCTCGCGGTTTCGAGAAGCGATTTCTGGTTGGGTCGCGGCCGGCCGACCAGTGCTCGCCATGCACACCGCGGTGTTGTGTTTCGACGACTGGGACGCCTGGCCCGCCATAGCCGGGGCGCAATGGGATTGGGCCAGGTCGTATCACCCACCACTCGAAGAAGTAGAGGTGCACATGGCCGACGATCCCCGGACCGCGGGGCTGGAGGGTTTCACGGTCAGCGATGAGCGGTACACGAACTTGGTTCTGCTGCCCGACGTGGACGTGGTTGCGACCGCATCGAGCGATGGGGTCATCGAACCAGCAGCGTGGATTCATCGGGCTGGTTCGGCGCCGGTCGTCTACGACGCGCTGGGTCATGACGCTCGATCGCTGGGCCACTCGGGCCATCGCGCGTTGGTCGCACAACTGCTGGACCAGGTCTTGTGAGCCACCCGCCGACCGACGACGTAGTCGCAATCGAGCAGGTGCTCTACCGGTACGCCCACATCCTGGATCGGGGCACCATCGACGAAGCCCTGGATCTGTTCGCGGCTGAGGCGACGCTCATCACCGAGATGGGTGGCGGCCGCACACATCATGAGGGTCGCGCAGCCGTCAGGGAGTGGCTCCAGACGTACCACTTCGACAGAGCAGGCCGGATCCGCAACATGCGGCACAAGGTCAGTACGCCACTGATCGAAGGTGACTCAACTCGCGCAACGGCGGTTTCGTATCTCGATGCCGATGGAGTCGACACCGGCTCAGGCCGCGGCCGGGTGACGGTCGGCAGGTACGAGGATTTGTTCGAGCGATCTGGTCACCGCTGGTTGATCTCCGAACGTCAGATCATGATCGCCGACCGGCATTACTTCGCGGACGAGTGAGGGATTTCTCCGTCAGCGAACCTGGCCCTGACCGCCGTCGACGGGAATCAACTGACCCGTGATGAAGTGCGAAGCGTCGGAGGCGAGGAAGACCATCACCGGTCCGAGATCACGATCTGGGTCGCCGTACTCCTGACCCAGCGCGATGGGGTAAAGGTTGCGCCAGTAGCGCTCGGCGATCTGTTCCTCGCTCGCTGCAGCCTTTCGTGCACCTTCGGCCATGGGCGTTGTCATGGCAGGGAGCACTGCGTTCACGCGCACGCCATCGGCCCCCCAGGTGCCGGCAGCGGTTCTGGTCCACGAGTGCACGGCTCCCTTACCAGCGGAGTATGCAGCCGCCCCCGGCTCGGGCCGGTTCCCCGAGATCGACCCGAAGTTGATGATCGATCCGCCACCCGAGTTCTTGATGTACGGGTAGGCGGCCTGGTTGGTGAGCATCGTCCCCCGGACATTGACAGCAAAGATCGTGTCCCACTCGTCGACGGTCACGCTGGTAGCGGTTGAGCGCTGGTGGATGGCCGCAGGGTGGGCCAATACGTGCAGGCTTCCCAGCTGATCAACGGCAGCGCGGAATGTACGTTGAACCATGTCCTGGTTCGAGACGTCGGCAGACATGTAGGTAGCGGTCCCGGGGCCCTCTTCGGTCGCGTCGAAACAGACCTCTTCGCCGGCCTCCCCGTTCACGTCCATCCCTACGACCTGGGCGCCGGCACTGGCGTAGGCCCGCACGGTGGCGGCTCCCATGCCGCTTGCGCAGCCGGTAACGATGATGTTCTTTTCAGCCAGTTCCACAGTCAGACCCCTGGGTTGGAATGGCTATTCCCTACATGGCGGCAGAGCGCGGCGCAATTTGCGCGACCGGATCGGACGGATTCAGAATCGCCGGCAGATCTCGAAACCGCGGGTCGACTGACTGCAACGCGCCGAGCGACAGGTGTGACTGCCGCTCGGCGGGTGTGTCAACCGGCTTCGATCGTGAACTAGCTCCCGGGCGGGTTGTATGACGGAGTCTTGGACGCTGCCGCGTCGAGATCGGCTGCGGTCATGAGCGGCACCAGGCTGAGTGAGATCGCGCCTGAGGAGTTGATCAGCAAGGACAACGCGGTGGCGCTGGCATCGTCTGGCACGTCGCACACGCCGTAGACGTCGACATCGCCGAAAGCGAAGTACATCGACTCGAGCGTGCCGCCGACTGACTCGATTGCTGCACTGGCTGCGGCGACCCGTGCGGTGCCGCCGTCCTT
>JBPCTU010000613.1:0-3724 GCA_051011515.1 Acidimicrobiales bacterium | reverse complement strand
GTCCTCGGTCAACAGATACATGTGCTGCATCGCCAATACCGGCAATTCCAGGCCGACCATGCGGCCGACCTCACGGGCCCAGAGCCCGCCTGCGTTGACCACGTGTTCGCAGTTGATGGAGCCCAGTTCCTCGCCCGTGTCTGTCTTGATGAGAGCTACATCCCAGGTCCCGTCGGGGCGGTGGTCGATGGATCTGGCCCAGGTGTTGCGATGCACCTGAGCCCCCGCCTGCCTGGCCGCTTTGGCATAGGCGTGAGTGACACCAGCCGGGTCCACATGGCCTTCGTGGGCGTCGTACATTGCCCCGACGAAGAACCGCTCCTCGACGATGGGAAGCAGCTCTTTGGCCTCTGCCGCGGAGATCATCTCGGTCTCCATACCCAGGTAGCGACCGCGGGCGTGGGCCATGCGCAACCAGTCGAGCCGCTCTTCGGTGTCGGCCAGCATGATTCCGCCGGTGACGTGGATGCCGCAGTCTTGACCGGAGATCTCCTCGATCTCCTTGTACAGCTCGATCGTGTACTGCTGGAGCTTGGCCACGTTCGGGTCGCCGTTCAGCGTGTGCATTCCACCCGCCGAGTGCCACGTCGATCCGGCAGTCAGCTCGGTCCGCTCGACCAGGGCAACGTCCGACCAGCCCGCTTTGGTCAGGTGGTACAGGACTGATGCACCGACCACTCCGCCGCCGATCACCACAACTTGCGCCTGGCTGTTCATCGGTTTCCCCCGATCGGTCGGCCGAGTCGCATCGAAGGTAGCAACACGTGAGGCTCCGTGGACCGGCCGGCGCCATGACGGATCGTCACCTGCGACGTGTCAGCGTTGTGCTCGGGCTCGGCGTTGGGGTAAGCCGAGGTGCGAGGATGACATCGTGGTGACGACGCTCGAGGCCTTCAGAAATGGTGAGCCCCAGGCTGTACATGCCATCTACGGGCGCTACCGGGGGCCGGTGTTCGCTGTAGCCGTCGAGCTTGCCGACTCGGACGAAGCTGCGGACGAGGCAACTGCGGTCGCGTTCGAGGCCACGTGGCGGGCAGCTTCCGCGTTCGGCTCGGATCGTGAACTGTCTCCCTGGCTGTTCGGATTCGTCGTCCGAGGCGCACAACTCCCTGTGCCCGACTATGGCGGCTCCGGCTACTTCGCCCCTGCCTGGGCTTTGTTCGAGATGAGACGAGCTCTCGATGACCTTCAGACCGAGGAGCGTCTGGTGCTCGAGTACATGTACCTGCACCGCGAACCAGGCGAAGCGATCGCGGCAAGGATCGATGCGCCGACCGCTGCCGTTGAGTTGATTGCCGGGCGGGCGAAACATCGCCTGGCCGTTGCGACTGGTCAGAGCGCGGCTGGCGCTGTGACGGATCGGGCGGGCGGGATGCAACCACCCGAGTCTTCGCTCGACCCAGGTGCCGAAAAGCTGCTCGGGCAGTCGTCGACTTGGGCCCAACCAAGTTCGGCCCTCGACGAAGCCACGTTGGTTCGGGTAGCAGACGCCGTTTCGGCTCAGCCGCGACTCCCCAGCGCGCCCGGTCGCGGTGACCGCCACCATCTGACGGTCATTGCCGTTGTCGCGGCGCTCTTCCTGCTGGTGGGGTTGGCAATAGCCCTGGCCGCCATTGCGGTGGGAGATGGCGATGCTTCAGGTGTGGGAGGCGGCGCTACTGATGACGAGGCTCTGCAGGTGCGCCCAGATTCGGACCAGTCGGATGGGGGTATTCGTGGCTGAGGCGCCGCTCCACGAACAGATTGCCCAACGAGCCCTGCAATACCTTTCAGCGCCGCGGGGTGAAAACGTGCTGGAGCTCGCAAGTCCCGATGAACTCGCTCAGATCTTCGATCAGACGGTCGGCCTGGATCTCGAGAACGGCGAGTCGCATTCGGATGCGGCCGTGCTGGAGGCGGTTGATCAGGTGCTGCGGTATTCGGTCCACACCTCCCATCCGTTGTTCATGAACCAGAACTTCGCGGGAGCCGACCCGCTGGCGGTCGCGGGCGATTGGTTGGGCGCTGCTCTCAATACCACTGCTGCCACCTACGAAGCTGCGCCCGTCTTCACCCTGATGGAGAGGGCCGTACTGCGTCGCTTGGCGCGAATCATCGGGTTCCCCGCACCCGTCGGCGCCGAGCCGCCAGGCCTGTTCTGTGCCGGTGGCTCGTTGGCGAGCCTGATGGCGCTCCAGCTGGCGAGGCACCGGATAGATCCACAGATCGTGGCGCACGGCATGAGCAGTCAGAGGTTCGCAGTGTTCGTGTCGGAGTCGTCTCACTACTCCATCGAGAAGAACGCCGCCGTCTTGGGGATCGGGTCTGGCGCCGTGGTCAAGGTTCGCACAACCCATTCCGGTGCAATGGACACCGAGAGTCTGGCCACCGAGATCAAGAGGGCCCGCGAGCAGGGAGCGACACCGTTGGCCGTGGTCGCTACGTCCGGAACCACCGTGACCGGAGCCTTCGACCCGCTCGGCCCGATAGCCGATCTCTGCGCGGGCGAGGACATCTGGATGCATGTCGACGCCTGTTATGGCGGCTCGGCGCTGTTCTCCGACGACCAGCGATGGCGGTTGGAGGGCATAGAGAAGGCTGACTCGGTGGTCTGGAATCTTCACAAGATGATGGGGATGACTCAGCAGTGCACCGTTTTGCTCGTGCGCGAACCAAGCGGTCTGCAAGCCTGCTTTGCCACTGGGGCCGACTACCTGTTCCAGCCCGACAAGTTGTACGGCGACCTCGATGCAGGCGACAACACCATCATGTGTGCTCGCCGAGTGGATGTTCTCAAGCTCTGGCTCGCCTGGAAATCGCATGGTGACATGGGGTTTGGAGCCCGGGTGGACCACGCTGTTGGTCTGGCCGATCATGCCCGGCAATCGATCGCTCGGGGCGCCCTCGGTTTGCGTGCGATCGTCGCCGGTGATTTCACCAACGTTTGTTTCCTGTGGAGCCCACCCCACCTTCGATCGACCCCGATCACCGACCTCGATGCTGACGCCCAGCAACGTCTGCACTCGCTGCCACCACGGGTGAAGGCGAGGATGCAGCGCGAGGGGAAGATGATGCTGTCGTATCAACCAGTGAACGGCATCAATGCCTTCCGTCTCATAGTGATGAATCCCGAGGTGCAGGTCGCAGACGTCGACCTCGTGCTGGCGACCGTGGCTCGTTATTCCGAAGAACTCTGGTGATCCCGAGATCCGCCTGCACCGGGGGTCACCCTGGCGACAACAACCCAGCCGTCGACATCATGGCTGGGCACACCCTCGCCAAGCTCGCAGAGAAGGATGTCGATTTCACCGGCGTCTTCTAGCGAGTCGAGCTTCCCATGCAGCGACCCCTCTGCCCACCAGAGTTCATTGACGCCGATGACGAACGTGCCGTCCGCCGGGAGAAGCCGCACCATTTCGTTGATCAGCGTTGCGTGTACATGGCCGAAGCTGAAGATCCCGATGGCACAGATCGCGCCGAACTCGTTGGCCCCAAACGGCAACGGGTGCTCGTTGAGGTCCACCTCGATCAGTGAGTCGTACACACCGGTCTTGTGTGCTTCGGCCAGCATCTCTGGCGAGTAGTCGCACCCAGTGATCGAGTCGTATCCCAGCCCGTCGAGCACCGAGCCAACCAGCCCGGTGCCGCAGCCGAGATCGAGGACTTGTGTGGCGCGATCGGGTACGTACTGCTCCATCGCCTCACCGCAGCGGGCCGGGTGGGCATAACCATTCGCGTCGATGAG
>JBPCTU010000612.1:0-3568 GCA_051011515.1 Acidimicrobiales bacterium | reverse complement strand
GCACTGACTCTCGTCCCAGGGTTCATCTCGGAAGCTCCGACCCATCTCCCACGGCACGAGGTCGTGGGCGTACCAGTGCTCTCGGCGCTCGATGTGATCGTCGATCAGCTTGCGGATGTCATTATCGACTGACCCGACGAGGTCCATAGCCTCGGCTTGTGATGACATCGCTCACTCGATTCCGGTTGGGTAGGTCATCTGGCGCGCTGCTTGCCCGCTCCGCGAGGCTACCTCCAAAGCACGCTGGTCACTTGTTCAGGCGACAGTGCGAGACAGAATCCTCTCGTCCACGCCCACTGGTTTCGGCGAGCCGGCCAGGATCCGCCTCAGTCGGCTACAAGCCGAAAACCTCGAGGAGTTTCGAGGACGCCGTCGCCCCATCCTCCATGAGAATCGCGGTCATGCCCAACGCCGTCGCGGCATCGACGTTCACCGGCAAGTCGTCGACAAAGACGCACCGAGAGGCCGGCACGCCGAGGCGGTCAGCCGCCACCCAATAGGCCCTCGCCTCCGGTTTCCTGGATCCGATCTGCCAGCTCTCCAGAACCTCGTCAAACAGCTCGTCGACGGGCACGGTCGCGTCGATCACACCGCGGAAACCCTTCACCGAATTGGTCAACAACACCGACCGAACTCCGGCTGTCCGAAGCTGTCTAACCGCTGCAACCATCTGCGGCTCCGGTTCATTGGTCGCATCGACAACCCACGAACGAAAGAAGTCGAGGTCGAATACGACGTCGTGTGGATCGAAGCGAGCCTGCATCCGGGCACCGAACTCCTCGTCCATCTCACACGCGCCGACCTCGGCATCCATCCATGGATTGTCCACTCCGTCGCCGTGGCCGCTGAATATCGTCGACACCACCACGTCGCGCGAGGCCCCCAGCTCTTCGGCGAGCCAGTGGATCCGCGACAGCGGTGACACCGCCATGACTCCCCCGTAGTCCAGGATCGCTGCCAGCGGTGCTCCACCGCCGGCCCTATCCGGATTGTCCATCGACGCCCACCCCTCCCGCTTGTCGCCTCGGGACTCTACGTCGGTGCGACCGTAGTGCACGAAGTATCCGCGGCTGCCGGTTTCAAACCCACGGAATCAATCAAACCCTGCCGTAGCCTTGACCGCCATGACGGCCGACTCCCCCGACATGCCGGGCCACCGCTACGACGCTTCGCTGGCCGACAAGATCGAGCTGAAGTGGCAAGAGCGCTGGCGCACCGACGGAACATACGAGACGGCGAACCTCTCCGGGCTCCTTCGGGATGGCCACCGCGCCGAAGAGGGCGCCGCGAAGCTGTTCATCATGGACATGTTTCCCTATCCATCCGGATCCGGACTCCACGTCGGGCACCCGCTGGGCTTCATCGGCACCGATGTTTACGCGCGGTACAAGCGGATGACTGGCAACCACGTCCTCCACACGATGGGTTTCGATGCCTTCGGCCTGCCCGCTGAAGAGCATGCTCGCCAGACCGGTCAGCACCCGCGCGAGAACACCAACGCCAACATCGCCACATATCGCCGCCAGCTGACCCGACTGGGGTTGGGCCATGACCCCCGCCGAGGCATCTCCACGACAGACCCCGAGTACTACCGCTGGACTCAATGGATCTTTCTCCAGATCTTCAACAGCTGGTACGACCACGAAGCCGATCGGGCGCGACCCATACACGAGCTCGAAGCCGAGTTCGACAATGGCGAACGAACCCCCGAGGGCGACCTCGCGTGGAGCAAGATGTCCGAGTCCCAACAGCGGGCGGTGCTGAACTCGTACCGACTGGCCTACCTCGACGAGGCGCCGGTCAATTGGTGTCCCGGGCTGGGCACCGTTCTCGCCAACGAAGAGGTCACCGCTGAAGGCCGCAGTGAGCGGGGCAACCACCCCGTCTTTCGGCGACCGATGAAGCAGTGGATGATGCGAATCACCGCCTACGCAGACCGACTTCTAGCCGACCTTGACCTGCTTCAGTGGCCCGAACCCATCAAGACGATGCAGCGCAACTGGATCGGGCGCAGCGAGGGGGCACACATCGCCTTCTCGACCGGAGATGAGTCACCACCCGTCGAAGTGTTCACGACGAGGCCCGACACGCTGTTCGGAGCCACGTACATGGTTCTTGCTCCCGAACATCCTCTCGTCGATCGGTTGACCACGAACGAGTGGCCGGCCAGCACCCGACCGGCCTGGACTGGAGCCGCGGCCACCCCGATCGAGGCCGTCAAGGAGTACCGCGACGCGACGGCGCAGAAGTCCGATCTCGATCGTCAAGAGAACAAAGTCAAGACCGGCGTGTTCATCGGCGCATACGCTCAGGTGCCAACCAACGACGATCTCGTACCAGTTTTCATCGCCGACTACGTGCTCATGGGATACGGCACCGGCGCAATCATGGCGGTGCCAGGCCAGGACGAGCGCGACTGGGAATTCGCTGAGACGTACGACCTGCCCATCGTGCGCACCGTCGAACCGCCGGATGGATTCGACGGCAAGGCATACACCGGCGACGGCCCGGCAATCAACAGCGACTTCCTCGACGGATTACACGTCGAAGCGGCCAAGGTCGCCATAATCGACTGGCTACAGGAACACGGGCACGGCCTCGGGACCACGACCTACAAGCTCCGTGACTGGCTGTTCAGCAGGCAGCGCTACTGGGGCGAACCCTTCCCGATCGTCTACGGCGCCGACGGCGAACCGCGCGGGGTCGACGAAGCCGATCTTCCCATCGAGCTGCCTGAACTCATGGACTGGGCACCCCGGGCACTGGAGGTAGACAGTCCGCCGGAACCGCCTCTTGGGCGAGCGTCAGAGTGGGTGGAAGTCGAACTCGACCTCGGCCAAGGTCCGGAGTCGTTTCGCCGAGAACTGAACACCATGCCTCAGTGGGCCGGATCGTGCTGGTACTACCTCCGGTACCTTGACCCCACGAACGACGAAGCACTGATAGATGCTGACGTCGAGGCATATTGGATGACCGACGCCGACAGCGGGGTCGGCGGAGTCGACCTCTACATCGGTGGCGTCGAACACGCCGTCCTGCATCTCCTGTACGCCAGGTTCTGGCACAAGGTGCTGTATGACCTCGGGCACGTCTCGGGTCCGGAACCCTTCCAGCGACTGTTCAACCAGGGCTATATCCAGGCTTATGCCTTCCAGGATTCACGAGGAATCTACGTGGAGGCCGAGAGTGTGATCGAACGAGACGGTGGCTTCTTCCTCGACGATCAACCTGTCACTCGTTCCTACGGCAAGATGGGAAAAAGCCTGAAGAACTCCGTGACCCCCGACGACATGTACGAGGAATACGGGGCCGACACGCTCCGTCTACACGAGATGTTCATGGGCCCGCTCGATCAGGACCGGGTGTGGGACACCACCGCCGTGGTCGGGTCACACCGGCTGCTCCAACGTGTCTGGCGGAACCTGGTGGATGAGGACACCGGCGATCTGCGGGTCGCCGACATCGAACCGAGCGATGATCTCCTGCGCCACCTCAACCAGACGATCCAAGCCGTTGGGGCCGACATGGACGGCCTCCGGTTCAACACGGCCATTGCCCGGATCACCGA
>JBPCTU010000611.1:0-4884 GCA_051011515.1 Acidimicrobiales bacterium | reverse complement strand
CACCCTCCGATCGGGCAGCACAGATCTCGTAGGCCCGCCTGGCGTGCCCATACCGCCCCATCGCCGTCTCCAGATCCCCTATCCGGAGTTGGATTTCGGGTTCGTCTCGTCCGAGGGCGGTGGCCGCTCGCAAATGGTTGAGCGCAGCGTCCAACGCATGAGCGCGTTCGGCTCCATCGGCAGCCCGGCAGTGAGCTGTGGCGGCCGACTGCGGATGGCCACCCGCGAGCAGGTGCTCCGCAGCCTCTGATGGTGGGAGCAGCTCGCCGGCGCGTTCATGGAGCGCCCGGCGTCGCGACGCTGAGAGGTCGCGGAGTGCCACCTCCCCTAAAAGGTGATGGGTCAGCTCAGCGCGCCCATCGGATCGGACGATGCCGCGCTGCAGGAGTTCGTCGAACGCGGCGGCAGTGTCCGCCGCCGAGCGCCCACCCACCACGCCGATGAGCTCTTCCTCTGCAGGTCGTGCAATAACGGCCAAGGCTTCGACGAGTTGACGGGCCAATGGCGTGAGGTCTCCCAACCTCGTTCGCATCAGGTCATCTACCACCTGGGGGATGTCGTGGACACCGCTGCCCAATCGCGCCCGCTCGATGGCAAGCAGCGGCAGGCCCTCGGCGAACTCCACCACCGCTTGGACGTCGTCGCTCGACGTGACGCCCTGGCCCCGCACGACCACTTCCATGTCTTCGGACCGGAGCCGGCTCAACCGCAGCTCCGTCCCCCAACCTTCTCGGCGCCCCTCCGCCAGGAGATCCCAACAGGCATCGCCGGTCGTCAGTCGCTCCGCCTGCCAGGTCACAGCTACTCGGAGCCCGAAGCGATCGTGACGGTGCACGAGGTAGGTGAGGAACGCCATGGTGGCCGCGTCACCACGATGCAGATCATCAATCGCGATGACCCCGCCCGAATCAACAGGAATGCTTTCGGCCAGGTCATCGAACAGCTGTGTCTGCGACGTGTCGCTCCCCGACCCGAGCCAAGGCGAGAAGGGCCCATACGGGATCGTCAGCTCGCCGGGGTGACAACGGAGAAAGAGGACGCCACTCCTATGAGCGGCCCACTCCTCGATCAGGCGCGTCCTTCCGATACCCGGTTCGCCCACGATCACCACGAACCGTCCCGATGCCATCGCGTCGTCGAGCGCCTCGAGGTCGGCGCCGCGAGCCACAAGCGGTGAATCGCTCGGCTGCTTTCGCTCGGGCGGAAACTCTCGGAAGGGTGAGTGCTCGACCGACGCCGGCCGGCCGGTTCGGACCGCGTCATAGACCGAGGTGGTCTCCATCAGGGGCTCGACACCCAACTCCTCGTCGAGGTGCCGCACGAGGCTGCGGTATGCGGCGAGTGCCCTCACGCGGTCGCCGCACTGATCCAGCGCGCGCATGACCTGACGGCACGCCGCCTCGTTCAGTGGATCGAGGTGTAGCCGTCTCCTCGCGAATTCAACCGCGTCGCGGGGTTCGGCCGACGCTGCCAACTCGTCGAGGAGCGCATCGACCCTGAGCCGAAATCGCTCCGCTTCTCGGCGCTGCCAGTCTTCGAAATCCGGCGCATCGGCGATCGAGAAACCCTCGAGGAACGGCCCGCGAAACAGCGCTACCGCGTCCGCCGGTGCCGCATCCGCTCTCTGCAAGAACTCGAGGACGTCGACAGCCGTCGCCGGCAGATCCAGGGCGATCGTCTCTCTGTCGGCGGCGATGGCATCGGCCTCGGTGGCCGACCGCAAGGCTGACAAGGTCCGCCGCAGCGAGGCGCGGGCGCGCTGCTGGGTCGCTTCCGGCCACAACATCGTGGCGATGACGTCACGGCGAACCGGACGGTTCTCCACGGAGAGAATGGCCAACACTGCGATGGCTTTGCGGGTGTCGACCTGCACCCACTGGTGGTCCCGACGGATCTCGGGAGCGCCAAAGAGTTTCACCTCGAGCGTTCCCACAATTGACGAGCATAGGTTCTCGTAACGGTCTCGGAACGTTGCCTGGCCCAAACTCAGGGTGAAGAATCAAAGAGGAGGCCACAAATGGCCACAACGCATGCGAAGACGGGCTGGTGGGACCACATCTTTCAGGCGACCGCGTCTGCGGGCAGCAGTGTCGGTGTGCTCAACGACCGAAACTTGAGGATCGTTCGCGTACTGGTTCTGGCGGTCTTCGCAACCACCCTCGTTGTGTATACAGCCGACCTGTTCGCGCTTTGGGACGAAACGCACCGGATCAAGTTCAAGACCGGGCCCGATCAGTACGGAACACGGACAACGCACAACTTCTTCGGTCTCACTTTGCAGGAACGGGAACTCCTCACCGGTTCGCGAACGGATGTCCCGGGCTGGTATCCCGCGTTCGTCGTCGCCAGGAACGTCGCCGTCGGCGTGGTGGCGATAGGCCTCGCGTGGCTCATCTACTCGAGACGACCCCGCCACGCCATGGCCTACTTGACGACGCTCTTCATCCTCTTGGGGCCATGGATCGGCAACCTCGACGAGGACGACTCGCGACTCAACGACAGCGTTGTGGCGGTCCCAGCTGAGCTTCTCGGGATCCTCTCGATCGCTGTCTTCCTTTCATTCCTTTGGTTGTTCCCCGATGGGCGGTTCCTCGGAGCCCTGGCCCGGCTCGTGGCGTCGGTTGTTGCCTTCGTTGCCGCGATCATCGCCGCCGGGCTGATACTCGACTGGACCGTCGGAAGCGATGCGGACGAGGTCGGCGAGATCTTGGCCGGCGTCGGGTTCCTCGCAGTCCTAGTGGCGGTGCTGCTCTGGTTCGCGATGGGCGTGGCGCTCCAGGTGTGGCGCTACAAGAACACGCCGATCCCCGACCGGCGCCTGGCCCGCTGGAACTTGGCCTTTCTCGTAGCCATCCCCTTGTGGGTCATGCCCTTCGAGGCGCTCCATGAACTCTTCAGCGACAGCGATGTCGACCGATACAACATGTCGGGTTTCGTCTGGGAGCAGATCCACGAGACCCTCTATCTGATTGCTCCAGCGGTCTTCGGCTTGTGGATCCTCTTCCTCGTGCGCCGCCAAGGGTGGTGGGACTTCCAGACCCTCTGGAACCGCACGGCGGTCTACGGGATCGGCTTGGCCGCATTGGCCGTGGTGTACGGAGCGGCCCTGGGGCTCGTCAGCCTGGCTGCCGCACCCCTCGGCGACGGCAGCGAGCGGCTGGTTGCCGTGATGGCCGCGACCGCAGCCGTGGCCTTCGCCCATGGCCCCCTGCTCGCGCAAGTGCGTCACTGGGTGGACGACCGATGGTTCCCACGACGCGCCGAGGTTGACCAGCTGTCGCTCGCTTTCGCCGACGACATACGGGACGCGGACACCCCCGCGATCGTCCCGGACCGCCTGCGTGCGGTAGTGCAGACCCAACTCGATCCAGAACACGTCGAGCTCTGGACTCCGGGAGGTGAGCGGCGATGACGGACAATACGGTGACCACTTCATCTTCCAAGATGACAAGGCGCTTCAAGATCGCCCGATGGGCCTGGCTCGTCGCCATGGCGACAGCGGTCACGCTGATGCTCATGACCGTGGCCGACGTCTGGCGGGAGGGCTCCAGCGTGGGAGGCCGACCCGAGTATTTCCGGGCCGAAGGGCAGTATCGGCTCTCCTGGCACCAGGCTTCGTCACTGCGAGACATAGGTCTCAGCCCCGACTGGCACGCCGCACTGGTCACGGTCCGGTTCGTCCTGGTGATCGCCACCTCGGTCGCCATCTCGACGCTTCTCTGGCGCCGAGCCCGCACGTGGGCCCCGATGTTTCTGGCCTGGTTCCTATTGAGCATCGTGATCCTGACCGCCTTCAGCGACGACGTGTCCGAGGAATCCGTCCCCGACTGGATGGGCCTGGGAGTTCTCCTATTGTTCGTGGGCGGACTCATCTCGATGGTGGGGCTGTTGCTGGTCTTCCCCGACGATCGATCAGCTGGTTGGGTGGTAGTCCTTCTCGCGGCTGCAGCGGCGCTGCCGCTATACGCCGGCCTCACGAACAACGAGACGATCGGCGACTTCATGTGGGTGTACGGCATGTTTGTTGCCCTGGCCATGATGTTCATCGGGCTGGTGATCCAGGTAACCCGCGTCGTGAAGAGTCGGGACCGAACCGGCCGGGACCTATTGACGCTCACCGTCTTGATGTTTGCCGTCTTCGTCACGCTCAGTATCGGATCCGATGGCTGGAGCGGCATCGACGGCTCGAGGCGGGGACTTTGGTCACTCGCCTGGCGCCTCGGATTCGAGACTGCCTACATGCTCGTGCCGCTGGCGTACGGCCTCGCAGTGCTTGTGATCCTGGTCCGGCGGGGCCACTGGGACATGGACGTGCAGCTGAAAGGATCGCTGGGTTACGCAGGACTCACCACGGTCCTGGTGCTCCTCTACTTCGGCACGGTTGCCGTGGTCCAGGCAGTGGTCAACGACGTGTCAGGCGCCGAGGGCAACACGTTCGCACTCATGGTGTCGACGGCCGCAATCGCCGCAGCAATACTGCCGGCCCGGTCTCGACTCCAGCGCCTGGTTGATCGAGTCTTCGACCGCCAGAGCCAGGATGCCGATCGGCTGGTGGAGAACTTCGGTCAGCGCCTCGTACGCGACAGCCGACCACAGGAAGCCGCATCCGAGCTGTTGGCAACGGTTGATGATGCTCTCCGTCCCGAACACGCGGATCTGTGGCTGGTTCCCGAGGTGCGATCGTGAGCGACGACCGCACAGTCGACCTCGACGACCCCTTCGTGGCCTATCTCCTGGCCATCGAGGGACCCGTCGACGTGCAGCGAATCGACATCGACACCCCGCTGGTGGCCAAGATGCGCGCCGCGGGCGCGGAGTTGGTGGTACCGGTCGTGGCTCACGGCGACCTCGTCGGCGTATTGTCCGTCGGGCGTCGACGTGATG
>JBPCTU010000610.1:0-9815 GCA_051011515.1 Acidimicrobiales bacterium | reverse complement strand
AGCTCGGGCGAAGCCGGCCCACCCGAGGACATGCCTCGTGACGAGGTAAAGGCGCTGCGAGAGGCCGAGCAGCGAGCCGCGGCCGAGGTGGTGGGCGTCGAGGACGTGCTGTTTCTGGGGCACCGCGATGGGCACCTGCAACCGAACTTGGAGCTGAGGCGAGACATTTCGCGCGTGATCCGACAGGTTCGCCCCGATGTCGTAATCGCCCAGTGCCCCGAACGGCGCTGGCACAGCATCTACGGGTCTCACCCCGACCACCTGGCGACCGGCGAGGCCACCATCGCCGCCGTGTACCCCGATGCCCGAAACCCTCATGCACACACGGAGCTGCTGAGTGAGGGGTTCGAGCCGCACGCGGTTTCGGAGATCTGGGTGACGGGTCTGGAGCCTGTGGATGTCTTCATCGATATCACCGAGGTGATCGAGCTGAAGTGTGAAGCACTGAGTGCCCATTCCAGCCAGGTCGGACGGTTCGACGTCGATGAGCTGCTGCGCGACTGGGGAACGCGGATCACCGAAAGCAACGGCTTGCCAGAAGGGCGCCTGACAGAGGCTTTCCGCAAGATCGACGCGCGTTAGGGGTTCTGCCAGCGTAAAGCGCGCACCCGCGCACACTTCACGCTGGCAGAACGCGTTGGCCCGACCCAGGAGCAAGGGCCGAGCGTCGGGAGGCGCCTCCGGCGCAGCCGCAGACCGGCAAGCGTCGGACTGCGGGACAAGCAGGGACGAGCGAAGGGAAACCGCCTCCCGCGCAGCCGGAGCCGTACAAGCGTGCGGCTCCGGGACAAAACAGCGATACTGCGCCATGGCCGAAACTCGCCCGGACACGCTGCGAATGCTCGACTTGGCTCAGACAGGTGCTGCGTCGGTTATCGCTCAGATGACCGAAGCAGACTTCTCACGGCCAACACCGTGCGACCAGTGGTCCGCGATGGACATAGTCAACAAGATGACGGCCTCGACAATCGTCTTCACTTCGTTCGGCAACCGTGAAGAACCAGACCCCGGACTCGACTTGGTCAACCCGAAACACATAGTCGGCGACGATCCCCTGGGTTCCTACCTCCGAGCGGCCGAAGCATGTCGCGAGACGTGGCGAACGCCGGGGGCCCTCGACGGCATGGCGCTGTCCACCATCGGTGAAGCCAAGGCACGAGCCGTCCTCAACGCCCGCATCTTCGACACCACAATCCTCACCTGGGACCTGGCTGCTGCATGCGACCTTGTGCATCCCATCACCGACGAGCTGGCGACATACGTCTTGAGAATCGCCGAAGCGCTCGTCCCGGCTGTGCGAGCCCACAACGAGGCTCGATACAAACCGCCTGCCGACCTCGGCCCGGATGCCCCGCTCATCGACCGCCTGGTCGCCGCGGCCGGTAGGGACCCACACTGGACGCCGTGATCCGCGATGGCTGGTCAAAAGAGCGACGGTCGCGCAAGCACCTTCCAGGTAGCCGACCACATCGCGCGGTTTCCACCACGCACTGGGGTCACCACGTGGCACCGGCCATCAACCACGGTCATGAGCCACTCAGCGCAGCCAAAATCGCGCGCCTTGTCACACACCTCTTCGTGAGGACCACTGGGTCGGATGACCCAGACTGCACCTGCGGCGAGTGATCTGGCCTCACCTACGGTGGCTCATCAACGGGGCTGATGTTGGTGGTGTGAGAAAGGGGAGCGGCGCAGCCGGGCGGCGCTGCGCCGCTCCCCTGCAAAATGCCAGCAGACTTCCGCTGATTGGTCAAAACGAGGAGTACTCAAATGTGCCAAAAAGGCAGCGGATAACGGGTACTTCCAAGCCATCTGTGCTGGTCAGAGTACTCAGGTCGGCCGCTGAAGGCCGCTAAAGAAATTCTTGTGACAATTCCGTGGCGATCAGCTCACACCAAGCGTCATATTCGCGATTTACCACGCTACGCGCGCAGCCAGGCCTTCGCGGACGCACGATCGAGCGGGCTCGAGAACAGGTGTCCTTGAGCTCGTCGGCACCCCAGCTGCAGCAGCTCGCGACGCTGGGCTTCGGTCTCGACGCCCTCGGCGACCACCTCCAAACCGAGTGACTGTGCCATCGTGAGGATCCCTTCCAGGATCGCCTTCGCTGCCGGATCGACGGCCACGTCGGACACAAGTGCTCGGTCGATCTTCAAGACATCAACGGGAAGGTCCTTCAGGTACGCGAGCGAGCTGAACCCGGTCCCGAAGTCGTCGATTGCCAGCTGCAGACCCAACTCGGTCAACTGTCGCAGGACGACCAAGGAGCGGTCCAGGTCGGTCATCACCGACGTTTCGGTAATCTCCAGGCACAGGTTGCCGGGCTTGATGCCGCTGTTGACCAGAACCGCGGCAACCTCCTCAGCGAGCTCTCTGTTTGCCAGTTGTCTGGCGCTCACGTTGACCTTCATCGTCAGGTCGCGAGTCTGAATCCATTCCGCCAAGGTTGCGCAGGCCTCCGCCAGAACCCACCTTCCGAGCTCGGCCGCCATACCTGTGACCTCAGCGATCTCGACGAACCTGTCTGCCGGCACCACACCGAGGACAGGATGCGGCCACCGCACCAACGCCTCCACACCGACGGCCTGGCCGGTTTTCAGGTCAACCTCTGGCTGATAGAAGAGCTCCATTCGGCCGGCGGCGAGCGCAAGCCGCAACTCACCCTCGAAACGGGACATCTCGCGCAAATGGGCTCGAAGATGGTCGTCGAACATGGCCAAGCCCGTGCCGTCGGCCCTCGCCCGACTCAGTGCAGCATCGGCTTCTCGCAGCATCGACTCCACGGTCGACTGCTCACTGCCCACGGTGGCGCCCACGTTGGCCCTTGTGGTGACCGGCTGTTCGTCCACAAGGAAGGGTTCTTGTAGGGCCGCGATGATCGACCGGGCCATCACAGCCAACCGTTCATGGTCGATACTGGCTCGCGTAAGAACAGCGATCTCGTCCCCAGCGAAACGACATGCGGCAGTCTGATCCCCGATCGCCAGCTGGAGCCGTTCCATCAACGCGACGAACAACCCATCGCTCTCGGCCATGCCAAGGGCGTCGCTAATCGTCTCAAATCGCTCCACGTCCACCAGCATGAGTCCGCATTCTCGTGTCGCGACGCTCGAGAGATTCCGTTCGATCAGAGCGGCGAACTCCTGACGATCACTCAAGTACCAGGCTGCCGGCGAGCCATCGTCGCCGCGCTGGGTCGCTCTCCAAGTAAGTGGACTTTCGGGCTCGATCAACATCACCCAGAGCTGCTCCGAGCCGATCTGGAGCTGCCTCGCCCTGCCTCTGAATGTGCGACCGTTGGCAACCACACGGAGCCACTGAGGTTCGCCTGCGCCAGATGTCAGAACCTTGGCGTCGACATCGACGAGGTCTAGGAGTTCGGCGCCACCAACGTCTCGGCGATCGGCTAGACCAGCCAGCCGAGCGAACGCCGAGTCGGCGAGCACGACTCTGGTGTCACCGTCGAACACAACGACCGGGTAGGGCGCCGCTTCGGCCAGGTCCAGGGCCAATTCCTGCCATTGCTCCGGCGTCAGGCCGGCAGGGGCATCACCGTCGTCGACAGGATCGAAAGGTGCCGATACGAACGCATCGCGTGAAACGTCCTTCGATGCCACCCGGCCTCCTGAAGCTGAGCACGCCGACGATCGAAGCACCCATCTTGCCCATCGGTCGCAGCGGCTCAGTTCTGAGGTCGGGCCTGATCCCGTCGCCGGCGTTCCGTTGGGTCGGAGCCGCGCTGATCGCGCCTGCGATCAGCCGTAGAGCCGTCCGCAAACGGGCCAGTGATGCAGGCCGCCACCGGGCACCTCGAACGCGAGCGCTTGGGCTAGACGATCCTGATCCACGGCATTGGCAAGATCGGGTCGCACGCCAACGAGGTCCTGGCGGCCCAACTTGCCTGCGACCCAATCCCAGGTCGATCGGGTGAACTGATACGCCCCGTAGAACCCGTTGCCGGTATTGATCTGATAGTTGTCGTGAGACTCACAGCGTCGGACCGCCTGCCACGGATCGTGCGCCTCAGGCTTCACGACGAACTTCTCGCGTTTGTGGCTGGCGCCGACATCGGGCGGGTCGGGAATACGTGAGACCGTGTGTTCGACCTCAACGGTCTCGGGCTCGGCGGGCGACGAGCCACTGGGCGCGGTCTGTTGGCTGCTGTTGTCGGTGTTGACAACGGCATCCGTGGCCTCGACCACCTGCTCGTAGTTGGATTGATCGGTTGTCGAGGGGTCGAGAACAGTCTCAGATGCGCCGGCCCAGACCTGCTCGACCGAGGCGCTCGGCTCGCCCATCGTCGTGACCTCGGCCTCTTCCGCCGCAGCGGCTGCGGCCGTGAGCTCGGTCGGGTGCGATGTTTCAGTTGCCGTCGCGGAGGTGCCATCCCGGCTGACGAAGGCCTCTTCCTCGGCGATGTCCAGCAGCGTGTCGCTGGGCTCGGCGTCGCTCGCCTCAGGCTGGCCCTCGCCGACCACAGACTGCGCGCTGGCCAGAGTTGGGCGCTGGTTGTCGGCGCCGACATTGGCGACGAGAGCCGCCAAACCCGCAACGGCGACCAGCGCCATCAGCGTCCCAACGAACGCGACGTGAAGACTGTTTGTTTTCATGGCCTGGCTCCTCCATGCCGACGCTCGGCGCCCCCCAAACCACTTGGCCGAACTGTAAGTAGGACACCAACGATTTCGACACGAAATCGCAACATTCATGCGTGCCATGCGTCACAGACTGAAGTGTGCACTACAGGTTCGGCACGTCGGGCTCGCTCGGAAACCCCCAATGTGATTCGATCCGTACATGATCAAGCTCACCTATTGCCTGAGACGCAACCCGAAGCTGACCCGAGAGGAGTTCCAGCGGTACTGGCTTCAGACGCACGCTCGTTTGGTCGCCGAGCGCGCAGACGCGTTGGGGATTCGGCGGTACGTGCAGGTACACACGCTCGACCTGGAAGGGCTCCATGAGGCCTTCAGGCGACGGAACGAGCGTTCACCCGAACCATACGACGGCGTGGCCGAACTCTGGTTCGAAGATGTTTCAGCCATAACGGGCACCGGCGACAGCCGCATGAAAGCCGCCGCTGAGCTGCTTGCCGACGAGCGGCACTTCATCGACCTGTCCAACTCACCAATGTGGCTGAGCCAGGAACACCAGATCTTGCCCGAGACCCCGGAGTAGGCCCCTCAGGCGCCTAGGAGCCAGCGGACCTCACGCCGGTTCGCGACATCGGCGTCACCGCCGACGAACGATTTCCACATGTTGTCCTGGCCGGCATCAACACAATCATCCCAGAGCCGGCCCCAAGCTGTCCCGCTCCCGGGCCGAATGTCTTCGGACGTGGAGGGAACGTTCAGGTCAACGTCGCGAAGTCCCTTGCGTCGTCGCCAGAACTCGCCATAGATGTGGTTGTCGTGCGCCATTGGGATCCCTCTGCCCTGGAGAGCGCCCATGCACCTGTTGCAGTCGGGCGTTCATGTCAAGACCGAGCGTGGCTCGGCCCGAACGACTCCGCCATGGGCAGATCTCCCCTCCGAGCAGAGACTGTTGGTCAAAAGGTTCAGAACCGGCTGGGCAGGCCGGGAACGACGCACGGGACCAAGTCGAGTTAGCGTCAGAAGCGCGATGGACAAAGAGACCGCCGAAGCTCTGCGACGCGACACGACGATCGATCTGACAACCATCGGTCGCCGCTCCGGGAAGCGCCGCCGTATCGAGATCTGGATGCTGAAGATCGGTGATCGCATCTTCATCACCGGAACTCCGGGGCGGCGCGACTGGTACGCAAACCTCCACGCCAACCCAACCTGCACCGTGCACCTGAAACAGAAGGTCAAGGCTGACGTTCGAGCAACCGCCCTCGTGGTCAAGGACCGCGAGACCCGAACACGTGTACTCGAACACCTCGAGGCGACGTGGTATCGCGAACAGGGCGAGGGCCTGGAAACGCTCCTCAACGAGGCGCCCATGGTCGAGCTGAAGATCGAGGGATGGCCGGCTTAAGAGCTGGCTTCGACTCCAGGTAACCCCAGATTCGGGTCCGCGCCCGTGTCCAAACGACTGGGACCATCCGAGGCGAGCCTCCACCACGCCACCGCGCCCACCATGGCAGCGTTGTCGGTACACAGCGATCGGCTCGGGAGGAACGCCCTGAGGTTCTCCTCGACACAGGCGTCGAGCATGGCCTCCCGCAAGCGAGAGTTGGCTGCGACGCCGCCGCCAATCACCAACCCCCGCGCGCCGGTCTCGACGGCAGCGCGACGTGCCTTCGTGACCAACACCTCGACAACTGCTTCTTGAAACGAAGCCGCGATGTCAGCGACGGGCGTATCTGGGTTTCGACGGGTGTGATTCACCACAGCGGTCTTGAGGCCACTGAAGCTGAACTTGTAACCATCGTCGAGCACTGGCCGCGGAAACTCGACCGTTGGGGATCCCTCCATCGCCAAGGCATCGATCGCTGGGCCTCCCGGATAGCCCAGCCCGAGATGTCTGGCAACCTTGTCGTAGGCTTCGCCGGCAGCGTCGTCGAGGGTTGTGCCCAGAATCTCGTACTCACCATGGCCACGCATGAGCACCAACAACGTGTGGCCGCCCGAGACGATCAACACGACCAGAGGCATCTCGATGTCGGGCTCCTCTAGGAAACTCGAATACAGATGAGCTTCCAGGTGGTTGACCGCTACAAACGGTAGATCCCAGACGAGGGCCAATGCCTTGGCCGCACTCACCCCGACCAGGAGGGAACCGACCAGGCCGGGGCCCGATGTCGCCGCCACTGCGGTCAAATCTTCGCTGGTGACCCCGGCTTCGACCATCGATTGCGCCACAACCGGCGTCAAGAGATCGAGGTGGGCCCGGCTGGCGATTTCGGGCACGACTCCGCCGTAACGGGCGTGGAGGTCGACCTGACTGCTCACAACCGACGAGAGGACGTCAGTCCCACCCGAGACGACGGCTGCTGCGGTCTCGTCGCAGGACGTCTCGATCGCAAGTATGAGACCCGAGCTCGAACCGGCTGTCCAATCGGTGCTCACGCGACGCTCTCCAGCTCAGCGGTGATGCCTTCGAGTCGATGGCGGTAGTCGTCGGCCTGTACATCCTCGAGCCACATGACCAGTGCGTCCTCGCCATCGGGTTCGTAGTACCGCCGCCTCGATCCGACTGGAACGAAACCGAAGCGCTGATAGAGCGCTTGGGCGCCGGTGTTGCTGACCCGAACCTCGAGTGAAACGCGGGTGACACCCCGATCAATGATGCTGTGTACGAGGGCCAACAGCAGCTTTGTCGCGATACCCGCCCGCTGCCGAGCTGGGTCTACCGCGACGGTCATGACATGAGCGTCTTCACCGACGAACATGGCGCCGCCCACGCCCAGGACTCGGTCGCCATCGCGTGCGCACAGATACAACCGTTTATCCTTGCCCAACTCGGCTTGCCACAGACGCTTGCTCCACGGCCGGCTGTACACGGCAGCATCTATCTCCATCACCTGATCGATGTCGTCAGCTGCAACCGGACCCACCGCTATCGAGCTCATGGCCGGTCCCAGCTGTTCCATTTGGGCTCGCTGGCGTCAGGGTTTCGAAGGTAGATCGGCCTGAGCTCGGACAGCGACACGAACTCCTCCCGCAAAGCCTTGGCATGTGCCAGCTGAACGAGACTGTCGGCGCCGGGGTGAGCCAATCCTTGTTCTGCCGCCTCTACACCTCTCAGGCCGGCGAACTGGTCTGCGTATCTCATTGCCCCATCCCCTACCAGCACGCAATCCTCTCCTCGAGCGAGCAACTCACTGGACAGTTCCGCGGGAGCCGAGATTGCGGCCTCGCTGACCCTCTGCACACCGCCAGGGACCTGTCGGTAGAACGCGTGGAACACCTCCCCGCGCCGTGCGTCGATCGCGGCCACGATGAGACGAGGGCTGTGGCGTATCGGGAAGGCCAGGAGATCCAGGCTGGACACACCGATCATGGGCGCGCCGAGCGCATAGGCGGTAGCCATCGCCGCCGACAACCCAACTCGGAGCCCGGTGAACAAGCCTGGCCCGACGTCGACGGCCACAACGCTGATCTCGCTCAGCGACACCCGCGCCTGGCCACAGGTGAACTCGATCTGGGGTGTCAGCATCTCCGCATGGCGTCGGCCACGCGAAGAATGACACGACGCGAGGACACCCTCGTGCCCACCTATGGCACAGCCGACCTGAGGCGTGGCGCTTTCGATCCCGAGAATCAGCACGTGGACACCGACCACGGCTCTAGTACCGATGCCACCGCACGGCTTCGCGCCGACCATCGGTTTCCCACACATCGAATCTCGATGACGCGATCATCGTCCAGCTCACCGAACTTGAGGCTCACTTCGAGGAAATCGTTCGGTAGAGCGGGGAGTATCGAGTCCCCCCATTCGATGAGAGTCACAGTCTCGCCATCGAGCAGCTCGGACAGGCCCAAGTCGCGAACCTCGTCCAATTGCTCGATCCGGTACACGTCGAGATGATTCAAGGTCAGCCGGCCGCTGTACTCATTGGCCAGCGTGAATGTTGGGCTGGTGATCGCCTGCGTGACCCCCAACGCCTTTCCAAATCCCTGAGCGAACGCCGTCTTGCCGGCCCCGAGGTCCCCGACCAGCAAGATGAGATCCCGAGCTGTACACAGGCCCGCCAACGCAGCAGCCAGCTCCTGGGTCTCGGCAGCCGCCGAGGTGCGCGAAACGATCACGGCCCAAGGTTACCGACCGTCGAGATGGCGAAGATGCCTTATGACCACTGGTCCGCCAAATCGCCGCCCGGCGCTGGCACGATCAGCCGACAGCGGATCGAATCGCAGCCTCGGTGACAACCGTGGCCATCACCCGCACGAGGGCCAGATCGGCCTCGACCTTCCCCGTTGCCGCCACCACAACTGCATCACCATCGCCGGCGCTGTGAGCCGGCAACAGCGCGCGGGCAAACCCGTCATGGGCTGATTGTGATGCAAGGTAACACTCCGACTTCGACAGCTGCGCGTTCGTGACAACAACGCCGATGGTTGTGTTCTCGACGAAGGGCACAACCTCGGGTAGTTCGAAATCGCCTTCCATGATGGCAGCAACTGTGGTCCCGTCGTCGATTTCGCCACTGGCGTTTACGGCCATCAGCGCGCTCACGGTGACGTTGCCGCTCGTCGCGGAAGCACCGCCCAGGCCACCGGGGGCGGCCTCGTCGGGGCCCTTCCACTTCGAGATCGTCGCGCCAGCGGCCACGCCCACCCGGCCCAGGCCGACGGGCCCCGAGTGTGCCTGGTTGAGTGCCCGGATACCTTCATCGGGCCGAGGCCGCACCGAGGGGTCGCCTTCGCCCAGGTCGAACAACGACATCGCAACAACTATCGGGACTTTGCCCGCGCTGGTCTCGAAGCCCACGTCGAGGTCTTCGAGCCCCCGAACCACGCCGTCGGCGGCGGCGAGACCGAAGGCAGACCCACCGGTCAGCACCAGAGCATCGAGCCGATCCACCAATCGGTTTGGGTCCAAGAGCGCGAACTCACGCGTCGCTGGAGCTCCGCCGCGGATCTCCCCGGATGCGACCGTGCCCTCCGGGAACAACACGACGGTACAGCCGGTCCGAGCTTCCTCGTTGGTCCAGTGACCGACCTTGACGCCGTCGACATCAGTTATCACGTTGCCACCTCGATGCCGCTACCGCGTTCCCTGAAGTCGGTCATCGCCAAAACGATGCCACGGCGGGCGTTGTGCCGCATCACCGACTACAGGTATCTCCGAGAGACTCGGCTCTCGATGTCACAAACCACCTCATAGCTGATCGTGCCCAACTTGGC
>JBPCTU010000609.1:0-2596 GCA_051011515.1 Acidimicrobiales bacterium | reverse complement strand
GTACTGGGACGGCTACGGATCACCTGTGGTCTAGCGACGGTGGTGTGGGTTGAGAGCGCCCATGACCAGATCGTCGGTCCACCGCTCGCCGCGCCACAGCACTTCGCGGAGTCGACCTTCGGTGGTGAACCCACACTTGTGGTAGCAAGCGATGGCTCTGGCGTTGTCCGCCAGGACGGTCAAACTGACCCTGTGCAGGTCGAGCGTGTCGAATGCGTGCGCGAGGACAAGCAGGGTGGCCTCGGTGCCGAGACCGACCCCGAGCCGCACCGGATCGAACAGGCCGATGGCGAGATTGGCAGATCGATTGGCCTCGTCGAGAGGAGCAAGGCGAATGACGCCCACGAACTCGTCGGAGTTGTCAGCAATGACCCAATGCGGACCCGACCCAAATCGTCGAGTGAGTTGACGAGCAGCTGTCTCAAGATCCAGCGGCCCATCCTCGCTGAGGTCGCCGCCGAAACTTCGTACGATCTCACGGCTGAGGCCGAACCCGGCCCGCACGGATGCATCGCGGTTCTCATAGGGGCGAAGGCGTATCCGCTCTCCCAATAGAACTGGTGCCTCGTCTCGACCCACGAGCACCAGCGTCGCACATCAGGACCAGGTCGGATCACGAGTGCTCGTAACGGCACGTATCGCGCACTCGACAACGACGGTCCGTGGTCGAAGCCGCGATTCGTGGCGGTGGATGGGATTTCCGATCGGACCGACCATCTGAGTTCGCCGGTTCTCGTGTGCTGGCTGGTAGGTGGGATCGAGTCAGGTCAGGAGTTCGATGTGGTCGGGAGATTGCGGGGGTCGCCGTACAAGCAGGCCATTTGAACCGCTAGGAGTTCGACTTGTGCTGGCTGTGGACCGGGTTCGTTGTAGAGGTAGACGGGGCGTCCGAGGGCCTTGGCGAAGGCGGCTTCTATAAGAGTGTTGGGCCCGACGTACCCGGAGATGCCGTCCCTGGCGAAGTTGGCGATAACTATGGCATCAGCGGATCGGACTTGCTCGAGGTAAGCGTCGATGAATTCCCGCTTTGCCTCGACCTGCTCAGTCAACGTGAGACTGGTCCACGAGTCGTCACGTTCGTCCCGGTCGGGGGTGATGGCAACGTGGCCGAGCGTTCTGAAGCGAGTCGCCAACTCTTCGATCTGGTCGATGGCAGACATCGACCCGCATAGCGCCAACCGCACAGGCGAGCGATCCTATCCGGGCTTGGGCTGCTCTCTTCGCCGGGATCGCACGCATTGCGGCACAACCCGAGCGCTGTGGTACGCCGGTCGATCGGCGACACAACGACGCAGCGTGGCCGATAACGCCGAAAGTGGGATGGTCGAGCGTTCCCAGTCATCATGGCCGAGCATCACGATGCCGGTACTCGCTCGAAGAGCCGATCAGGCCCAGTGGTTCCCGCGAGCATGAGAGTCTACTGGCAGAAACCGAACAGCATCTAGTGTTTGCTCCGGGCTACTCGGATGGAGCTAACGATGGCGTGGTATCACTATCTCATGGCAGTCGCCATGGGAGCGGCGATCTCGATCTATATCCCAATGGTGTCGCAGTCGGCTCGCGTGATGGGTGCTGCCGTCATGGGGAACGTCCCCTTTTTTGTGGTTGCTCTCGCAACGTCGGTCGTCGTGGCCCTCGCTTCGGGGCAACGAGGTGAGGAGTTCGGTCGGATCTGGCAGGTTCCACCGTGGTTGTTCCTCGCGGGTGCAATGAGCGCCGTGATTGTCGTCGGGGCGACGTTTCTCGTCCCCCGAATCGGGACCAGCGCCTTGTTCGTTCTTATGGTCACCGGCCAGATCCTGATGGGGATCTTGATCAATCGATTCGGGCTACTCGGTGTACCTTCTCAACCTCTCTCGCTTGGCATCGGGATCGGTGCGGCTCTTGTCATAGCTGGCGCTGCGATGGTCACGTTCAGCGCCGTAAGCCCGTGAAGTGTCAGGCCCGCCCATCGACTGATAATCGACCGCCCATCGACTGGCAATCGACCGCCCGGCAACAGGCACTACTGCGTTGATCGGAAATGCCTGTGACCTTCTGGGAACCGGGTCGTCCCGGCCACCTAGGGTGGGGGCATGGGTCGACGGACCATCTCTGATGCCGACAGGGTCGAGGCCAAGCGACTGCTGCTCGCATGGCTGTCCGACGGGGGCCACGATCTCGTCGCGCTCCAGCGCACCGCGTTCGGGCTGCACGTCGAGCACAACACCTTTCCCGGCGACGAGTTCGCCCAAGTCGCAGGCGAGGCCCTGGAGTTAGCCAAGGTCGACCGGGACGACCCGATCGCCTACGAGACCTTGTTGGCCGACCATCTCCCCGAGGTCGAGTTCCGGGGCAAGGAGAACCGCAAAATCCGGTTCGCCGTCATGAGCGTGGCCAGCCTCCGAGGTGGTCTCGATCCCGACCTGCTGGAAGAGGTCATCTACTGGAACGATGACTACTGGCGCTACGGCCTCTGGGCCAGCATCGCCCTGATCCGAGCGAGCGCTACCAAGACTGGCATCCCCGTCGCCGATCTCGCCCACCGCCTCGCCGACCAACAACACCTCGATCTCGACCACCCCCGCAACGACTGAACCAGTCGCACACCATGCGC
>JBPCTU010000608.1:0-9320 GCA_051011515.1 Acidimicrobiales bacterium | reverse complement strand
GTCTGCCAGCGCAGGTGCCTGAATCGAGTCCGGAGGTGACGTACGGAAGTACCAACCGTCGTCGGGGTAGTCGCTGAACACTGCACCAGTGGTCGAACCAGAGCACTCGACGATCTCGGCACCGGTGATCTTGTCGATCACACCGAGCGTTACGTCTGTCGAGGCCGGACCGAGGATGACGTTCACATCATCGTTCAGCAACGCGTCAACTGTGGTGGAGGCCACGTTCACATCGGTACCACTATCACCCGTGATCAGCGTGAGCTGACCACCAGCACCGTTGATCTCCTCGACTGCCATTTCGATCGGCTTGACGAGTGCATCGACGATGACTGATAGGCCACCGGTCTGGGGGAGGACGTAACCCATGGTCAGCGGTACGGCCGCAGCAGCGCTGTCGCCGCCCTCTTCCTCGGTGCAACCCTCTTCTGGGCCACATTCGGGGAACTCGATGTCGTCGTAGCTGATGGTGAACGAATCGCCGAAGTACTCGGACGAAATCGCCTCGAGAGTCCCGTCGATCTTCATCTGCTCGAGCGCGTAGTTGAACGGTTCGACCAGGTCGCTGCCCAACGGGTAGATGAAGCCAAGCTGGTCGGACGACAACGAGTCGCCAACAAGCTTGAGCTGGTCGGCGTTGGCGCCGATGTAACCCTGACCGGCTGTCTCGTCAACGACCGCGGCACATGTGTCTCCGGCAAGCACGGCCTCGACGACGAACGCAAACTCTTCAAAGGTCGTGAGTCGATCTTCGCCGAATGCCTCAGCGGCGGTGTTGAAGTTGGTCGTGCCGATCTGGACCGAGATTGGGCAGTCAGCTGCGTTCAGATCGTCGGCAGAGGTGATGTCTTCGTTGTCGATACCCACGAGGATCCGCTGCTCGATGTTGATGTAGCCATCGGAGAACGCGACGACCTCGGCGCGTTCGGGAGTGATCGTGATGCCATCGGCAGCCATGTCGAACTGCCCGTCAGCCACCGCTTGGATCATCGGTTCCCAGGTGAACGTCTGGTAGTCGGCAACACAGTTGAGTCGACCACAGATGTCGTCGATGACGTCATAGTCCCAGCCAGCGGCCTCACCGGTGTCGGGGTCGATGTAGTTGAACGGCAAGTAGGCGTTCTCGACTGCGATGGTGACGGTCCGACCCTCTAGGTCGAACGCCATCTCCTCGCCGCCATCATCCTCCGGCTCAGGTTCAGGCTCTTCGCCACCGTCGTCGGTCTCCTCGGGAGCCGGCTCGGTAGCAGTGTCGTCGTCATCGTCTCCACACGCCGCCGCGATCAGGCCAAAGGCCAAAAGGATCGCCAGCAGCCGTAGCCACGTCGTTTTCATGGAATTGTTCCCTCCGCGATTGTCACCGGCAGATCGCCGGCCCCTCAGGCTGCAGATTCAGCAGCCGTACGAGGCTAGGTGTTCGTTAGGCCGATTCCAAGCCAGGCCCGCCAAAGCGTCGACGGTCGATCAACTTCGGCACCCATCGGTCGCACTGCCGTTCCGAAATCGCCAATGCCGACTTTCGGCGCGGGAGGACGCAGACGCAGTAGGCTGAACCCCCGTGCAAGCGGTGGTGATCGGGATCGCAGGTGGCAGTGGATCGGGAAAGTCCACCCTCGTCGACTCGATCGTTAGGGCATCAGAAGCCCCATGCTCGACGCTTTCGTTCGACGCCTACTACCGCGACCAGCGTGACGTCGCCATGGCCGACCGTTGCAAGGTCAACTACGACCATCCGAACTCACTCGACGTGGAGCGGTTCGTCGCAGACTTGGCACGATTGAAAGCCGGCACTCAGGTGCCTGTGCCGGTTTACGACTTCTCGAACCACACTCGGTCCGGCGACATACAGATCGTCGAGCCCGCCCCGGTTGTCATCGTCGACGGCATTCTGCTGTTCGTCTTCGAAGAGGTATGCGAGCTGTTGGACCTACGGGTCTTCGTCGACGTCGACGACCGTACCCGCACCGAGCGGCGCGTACGAAGGGACATCGAAGAACGAGGCCGCACACGCGAGTTCGCCATCGAACAGATCGAGAGGACCGTGCAGCCGATGTACGGCGAATTCGTTCATCCTTCGATCGACCGCGCTCACACAGTTATCGATGGCACGGCCGACTCGGCCATGTCGGCTGCAAACATCCTCGACGAGCTGACTGTCTCTGCCCCACTGTCGACCCGATAGCGCACTGGCCCCGGAGAGTGGTAGGGCTTCGAGAGGGGCTTGCCTATGACCCACCGTCTCCGACGTCGCCTTCGTCGGGCTCGGTTGCAGTCGGTGCAGCCTCGGTTTGCACAACCGCCGGATCCAACCCGAGTGCCTGGGCAATGATGCGGGCGTAAGCCTTGCGTCCTCGCTCACCGATATGGACTCCATCGTTGGCAAAAAACTTTGGGCGGTTGTTCGAACGGTCGTGCCAGTCGACGAGAACGGCATTGTCCCATCGGCCAACTCCGGCTGCGAGTTCCTCGTTCACGGTGCCCTCCCAGCGCACGGGCACCCGGACGTTGACAACTGCAACCAGTTCAACGTCGGCGAGCTCCGTCATCACCTCGTCGAAGAGGTCCTCGCTGATAGGGCTGTTGTTCCCCAGATGAATTACGACCGCATCGCCCAGGTCGCCGTCGGTCTCGAGCTCGTCTACAAGCTCGCTTGCCTCGAACCAGTGCCGGCCGACCTCAGTGTGGATCTCGGCATCTGGCAGCATCGCCAACAGTGCCGGAGCTGCGCCTTCCATCACCGAGTCGCCGATGAAGGTCACCTCCTCCACTGGCGGGGTCGGTGTTGGTGCCGCCACCTGCGCCGGATCGACGGGCGGCCCCGTCTCGTTCGGTCCCGATGGCTGCTCTGGGAACGCATCCAGGGGCGAGACCGTCGGATCGGCGGTTCCACGATCGGGCTCGACCGGTGTTGCCGCGGGCACCGGCGCTTCTGGTTCGACCTCGGTGGCCTCGGGTTGCCGCTGGGGCCCGGAGACCTGATCCGAACTCGTAGCCTCCGCAGCCGCTGCAACCTCCTCCCCCGCGTCGCTGCCATCGTGTTGATCGGTTTGGGCCCCCATAACCAGCACTACCGCGGCAAATACCACTGCCGGCCCCAGAACTACCGCCCGAACGACAGCAGGTGGTTGCCATGTGGCTCCGCTCGGGCCATGCAAAAAGCGGCCCCGACGGATTGGCTCTTCGATGAGCCTGTAGCTCGCCTCGGCCAACATCGCTGTCAGCGCAAAGCGAAACGCCAGCGCGGACCAGACGTCGAGGTCAATGTCGATGCGGGGTCGGGTCACCTGATAGATAGGCCAATGCCACAGGTAGAGCCCGTATGAGCGGGTGCCCAACCACTTCAGCGGTGCCAGAGCCATGAGACGCGCCAAGGGGTTCGCCGGCGCGGCCACCGCGGCGATGAGCACCGCCGTCGCAACCGACACCAACAAGAAACCGCCCTGGAACAGAGGTTGCGCCAAGGGCAAGGCAAGGTCGTATCCATGCATCGACCAGCCCAAGAACACCAGCGAGCCGATCCCCACAACTGCGGCCACACTGCCGACAAGGCCCCGCCAGAACCTCGAGAGTTCACGCCATTCCCAGGGCCTCCAGAAGAAGGCCGTCGCCGCGCCGACCAGCAGACCTGCGGCGCGGGTATCTGTGCCGTAATAGACGCGCACCGGATCGGTGAACGGTTCGTAGAGAAGCCACATCAGCGCCGTCGAGGCGGCGATGAGACCGAGCGTCACGATGAACATCCAGCGCCTGCCGATGACCGCCATGCCCGCGAGAAGAATCAAAGGCCACAGGAGGTAGAACTGTTCCTCGATCGCGAGCGACCAGAGGTGGTGCAAGAAACTCTTTCGGCCGAATCCTTCGGCGTACGAGATGTCGTTGCCGATCGCGAACCAGTTGTAGACGTAGAACACAGCCGCCCAGATGCCTTCACGGAACGAGTCCAAGACGTCGCGAGCGAGCACGAGCGCGATCAAGTATGAGCCAACCAGGTAGATGCCCAGTGCGGGCAACAACCGTCGGGCCCTGCGTCCGATGAACCGCCCGATTCGAATGGTGCCGGTCTCAGTGTGTTCGCGTAGCAGCAGGGCCGTGATCAGGTATCCGCTGACCACGAAGAAGACCTCTACACCCAAGAACCCACCGGGGATCCAGGGCACATCTCCGTGATAGAGCAGGACGGCGACAATCGCGATGGCACGAACCCCGTCGATCGCTCCTACGTAGGGCAGCCTTGGTGAACTGGCCGTTGGAGGAGGATGAGGGGCGCCGTCCGTGCGGACAACAGGTTCGCCCATTCTTTCCACGGTAGTTCCATCGACAATTCGGCCTGGGGACTCAAGCGATCCTTTTCCGAGCCTGCGGGCCCGGACGGTCATGTTTCTAGCGCGCACGCGGTTGCACTCGGTCTCGAGAGCGCGACCGTCGGGAATCCCGTCCGACCCGCTCTGTGTTCAGCGCCTGGACCATTAACTATTAATCGTCTATCGTCGATTAACGATGGATACTCTTTCTTCAGCCGATGCAGCTGAGTACGCCGGTTGGTTCCGAGCGCTGGGCGACGGTACCCGCGTCCAGATTCTGAGCTTCATAGCTAGAGCGGACGCGCCCTTGACAGTTGGCGAGATAGTCGGAGCGGTAGGGAAGAGCCAATCGACGGTGTCTCGGCACCTCCAGGTTCTTGCCGATGAGTGTTTCGTTCATTGCCGGCCGGATGGCATTCGAACACTTGTCACGGCCAATGAGTCATGTATGACCGAACTGCCGCGCGCTGCGGCCGAAATCATGGGAGTTAACAAATGAAACGAATGCACTTCGGTTTGTCAGTCAGCAATCTGGACGAGTCCGTGCAGTTCTACAGTCGCCTCTTCGGAGTAGCTCCGACGCTCGAGCGGTCCGACTATGCCAAGTGGATGCTGGACGATCCCTACATCAATTTCTCTGTCTGTTCGAACAGCAACGAACCGCCGGGAGTGAGCCACCTCGGTATCCAGTTGGAGACCAACGCTGAGCTGGAACTACTGCGTCAGGAGTGGGATTCACGGGGCCTGAGCCGGGCGGACCAGGACGATCTGGTCTGCGGCTACCAATCGCAGGACAAGTCGTGGGTGTATGACCCGGAGCAGGTGCCGTGGGAAGCCTTCGTCACCCATGGCGTCACCGACGGGTACGGCACCAACGAAATGCCGAGCCCGAGCTGAACGAACGCGCTGCCGGGCGACGCAGCCCAGGGGGTGGACGAGCCACAACGCCGCCATTATGAACGTGACGCTCCGGCCAGGATCACAATTCACACACTGAGGGCCGCCAGGATAATGTTCGAGGATCGAACATGAACGGGCGGGCGATGCACAGCGGCTTTCTGCTGATGCTGTGTCCTCCGCGGCAGACTTCGGCGACCCAGATGAGCCACCACGTCATGCCAGGCCACAACCCTCGATCCGACGACGTACCCGCCCTGCTCGAACAGTCAACGGAACCTGGTTGTTCGTCGGCCTTGTGATCGCCGCGTCGGTCGGCCTCTATCTGGTGGCTGTCGTGGCCGCTGACCAAGGTGTAACCGTGTTGGTGGCGGTTCCTCTTTTCTTCCTGCTCTGGCCGTTTTTCACTTGGAACGACGGGGGAAGCTGAACTACGCGTTTGCGGCCTGGCACTCCCCCATTCCCAGGCCTAGGACGAAGGTTCGCACGCGACCAGCCGACAGCTCTTCTACCCGGCCCGCGGGAACTTTCAAGACCGCCGCGCCGTCATACCTTCTCGATTGCCCCCACCCCTCCCAGAGTCCAGAAGGGACCGCGAGAACCCAGCAATGCCCCTACCCCTCAACGCCCAAAGATCCGCCGCCAGACGAGAGAACGAAGCAGCTCAGGCCACACCCGAAACGAATCGGCGTCTCAACCCGCCTTACAACAAGCGCGGCAGCCTCGAGAAGGAGCTGCAGCGCCTCCACGAACTGATTCCCGAGGTGACCGACCCGATACAACGGCAGGTCTTGGAGCGGCGAGCCCGAGAAGTCGGCGCGATTCTCCACCCCAGTTACCACTAACCCCCGCGCGGCTGCAACTAGCGATGAACTGCCAGCGTAAAACGCGCACCCGCGCACAGTTCACGCTGGCAGAACGCTATCTCTGGCGCCCGCGGTGCGATTCGAACACACGACCCGAAAATGAGAGGGTCGCTAGACGGCAGAGCCCTGCGAAGCAGGGAACGACCCAAACGGGCTCACACTGGCGCCCCCGGTGCGATTCGAACACACGACCTGAGAATTAGAAGTTCCCTGCTCTATCCAACTGAGCTACGGGGGCAGGTGCACAAGGCTACTGCCAGTCCGGATCGCCCCAGTCGCAATAGGGCCGCTGTCGCGCGCTCAAACAGGCGCCGCACTTGGGCTTCAGGACTTTGGCGGCGGCTTGAAGAACAGGGTGGCGAACGCGTCGAGAGTCTTCTGTAGGTCTTCGGCGACCTGGGTCACCAGCCCTGCACCTGGGGCCTGCGAGCTCAGATCGCGCAGTTGGGCTTCCATGTCGGTGGCCAACGCATCAAGACGTCGGGCCAGCGGAGCTACACCCGTGGACTCGGCGCGATTCAGCATCACCTCCAAGCCCTCTGTCGCTCCTTCCAAGCGAGCACTGACCTGTCGCAGATCGGTGATCGTCTCCCGGAGTTCCGCCAGGGTTTGTGGCAACAACGCCGCTTCGCGGGTCAGGTCAGTCGTCCACTTGGTCATGCGTTCCAACGGAGCGAAGAGTCCACCCTCAGCCGACACAGTCTCGGACTGGACTGGATCAGGGGTGGGCTCCCCTTCCGCAGGCTGGGTGGGGCCGTCTTCCTCTTCAGGCGGTGGGGACTGCGATGTCATTGGGTCGCGAACGATTCTCTGAGTTCGAACTTGAGAACCTTCCCGGCGGGATTCCGAGGAAGAGCGTCGACAAAATGCAGGCGGGTCGGCAGCTTGTACTTCGCCAGGTGAGTCTCGCCGAACGTTCTCAGTTCATCGAGCGTGATCTGTTCGCCGTCGCCCAGCGCCACCACTGCGGTCACGGCCTCCCCCCATTGGTCGTCGGGTAATCCGATGATCGCGACCTCACTTAGCGAGTCGTGTTCGTACAAGACCGACTCGACCTCTGCGGGATATACGTTCTCGCCCCCGCTGATGACCATGTCTTTCAGCCGGTCGAGCACGAACAGGAAGCCGTCGTCATCGAGAATGCCGATATCGCCGGAGTGGAACCATCCTTGTTCGTCGATGGCTTCCGCTGTTGCGTCTGGCCGATTCCAGTATCCCGCCATCACGTTAGGGCCCCGAACACATATCTCTCCGCGCTCGCCAGCCGGTAGCCGCTGCCCAGTCGGGTCAAAGATGGCCAGCTCTGTGTAGAGCGGCGCGAACCCCGCCGAACCGACCTTCTCCAGCGCATACTCGGGAAGCAGGAACGAGCACAGAGGAGCTGTCTCTGTGAGACCGTAACCCTGAGCGAAGTTGACACCCCTGGACAGGTACAGCTTGGTCAGCGGTTCAGGGACGGGTGCCCCTCCGACCACGAACACCCGGACACTCGTGAAGTCCGTTTGGTCGAATGCGGGGTGTTGGCTCATGAACAAGAACATGGCGGGAACCCCGAACATGTTCGTGACGCCGTGCTGGGGAATCGCTTCCAGAGCTGCGCCCGGATCGAACGACCGGTGCAGAACGATTTCGCCGCCCTTTTGCCAGCACACGAGGGTCGTGACGTTCAGCCCGCCGATGTGGAACAGAGGCGCGACCACCAGGGCCACTTCGTCGCCGGCCAGGTCCACTGCGTGCAGCGTGTTGACGTTGTTCCAACAGATGTTGCCGTGGGTGAGCATCGCCCCCTTTGGCAAACCGGTGGTTCCGGAGGTGTACATGATGACCGCTATTTCGTCACCGTCGACGCTGATGCCGTCTCCGATGGGCGCAGCACTGGCAACGAGCGCCTGCATGTCTTCCCATCCATCGGACCCGGACTCGGACCCGATGTAGCGGTCACATGGCATGTCGGCCCGGACGCCGTCGAGGACATCCTTGTGCATGTCGTCCGCGACCATCGTCTTTATCCCCGAGTCGCTCGCTATGAATGACAGCTCCGACCCCACGAGGCGAAAGTTGATTGGCACGAACGTCGCTCCGAGGCGGGCGGCAGCAAAAAACGTGACAAGGAAGTTCGGGTGATTGAGACCCAGATAACCGACGCGGTCGCCCCGCTCGATCCCTCCGGCTGCGAGCACGGTGGCAAATCGGTCAATCCGGTCGACGAACTCGCTGTAACTCCAGGTCTCGCCTTCAAAGGTCAGGGCCGCCCGTCGCGGTGTTAGGAGCGCACGTCGAGCAATCATTGTGCCGATGCCGGGATCTACAAGGTTGTGGGTTGGCATCCACGCACAGTACTCGGACTCGGCTTTTCGGGCCGCTGGCCGCGGATGTCGAAAGCGGTTGCCCTACACCTCGGTGGACGCCGTATCATTGGCAACCGTCCTGAACAGCATGGACGTGGTGGCCGTAGCTCAGTTGGTAGAGCTCCGCGTTGTGGTCGCGGTTGTCGCGGGTTCAAGTCCCGTCGGTCACCCAGATGGGAGCACCGGTATTCCTACGGTGCTCCCAACTCGCGTCCGGGCAATACCGGAGCGTCGATAGCCATCGTGGCAGCTACGATGGCCTACTTCTAGCGCCTCTAGCTCAATTGGCAGAGCATCGGACTCTTAATCCGCAGGTTCTGGGTTCAAGTCCCAGGGGGCGTACAAAGCAAAGGCCCAGGCCACCGGGTGTATCCGGTCCCTGGGCCTTCTGCGTGGAATGCGCTGAACTGTCACACGTGATCACCCCCTGATCACAGACCACCGGTGCCCCCACCGCACAGCAGCGTGCCATGGGTGTGACTTAGGTCGTGAAAGGTGATCGGCAGCCTCGACTCAACAACTCGAGCTCTGGTCACTCGTGCACAAGTGCGATGGGCGTCGGGCTTCCGTAGGTGGCAGACCGCGGTGTGGCGGGAAGGGACGGCGACATCGCCTCGCCTTGCTCAGCGCCGCTGGAAGGTCCAGGTGACGCGGCGGCCGCGTAGGTACTGTCCAATGCCGTCGGCTCCGTACCGGCGGCCGAGCGATTCCCAATCAGCCTCATGGACGACGTCGTAGCCGTAGACCTCGAACATCCGCTTGAGGGCGGACCGTGACGGTGTTCCGGTGAGAACGGCGCCGCCGGCACTATGAGCGTCCTCGACCGCATGCCCTTGCTTCTCAGCCTGGTCGATGACAAGTCGAATGTGCTGTTGGTCGGTGGGAATAGTGCGTGAGTCCACGATGAC
>JBPCTU010000607.1:0-4929 GCA_051011515.1 Acidimicrobiales bacterium | reverse complement strand
CTTCACGCTGGCAGAACCATTCTCAAGTGCGCGATACGCCGTCTCGCAGCTCGGCCAGTGCGTCTAGGCGGCGCGCATTCGTCCCCATGGCGTCGATGATCACGACTACCTCATCGGGAATCAGTCGCTTCCACGGCGTTGCCAACAGACACCATTGCCCATCAGGGAAGTCGAAGTGCAGGTAGCGGGTGTGCAGATCGTGCATCTCATCATCGAGAAACCCCACCGAGACATCGCCGATCGGATCATTGCGGAGCACAGCCTTCGCCTTACCCGTCGGTCCCCGGCTCGCCACCACAACATGTGTGTCGCTCAACCCAATGTAGAGCCCGTGACCCAGGTCATCGTCTAGGCGATCATCGAAGCGGCCAGGGTCGAGTGACCTCTCGTACTCGGTCACGAACGTGGGCGCACAAGAAGACTGCAGCTCGACCCCGTCACCGAACCGGTCGCCTTTCGCGTTCGCGAACCCCTTTGGCCTGTCAACCAATATCGCCGCTCGGACTTGCGAGCCCGCGACCCGCTGGAGACGCATCGCGTCCCTACTCTTCCCCATGATTCCTCCGCCGAATCCAGGTGAAGTTCAAGGTAACATTCTCGGCCCTGACGCCGGGTACCACATGGGCCAAACGGCCATGCGTTCGAGCCAGACCACCCGGCGTCGGAACCGCTGTACCTCGTGGTGACTCAGTGTGTTCGCCCGCCGGTTTGGGCGCGTTCCACCGATGCTCGCACGATCGGTATCTCTTCGTCGCGGAGCGGCGCCATGTACTGCTTTCTGGCCAATGCTGCTTTGATGTGAGGCTCCAGCCGTTCGGCCTTCAGCTTTTCGCGTTCGGCCTCATGCGCTGTGAACTCGTCCATGACCTCGCGTGCGAACAACTCGAGGGAGTCGCAGATGTCTTCGTGGCGGTTTCGTCCGACCTGTTGCAGGAAGATCACCTGGTCGACGCCGGCGGTCTGGAGCATCTCCAGGTGGTGCCCAGCGTCGGTAGGAGTCCCGATGCAGCTCCGATAGTCGTCTCCGAGAACACGAGCTCTCTCGATTCTTGCTGCAGTCGAGTCCGGTTCGCGCTGCGACTGGAACTCTTCCCACAACGTCGTTCGGCCAGGTATCTGGTCGTGGGCGACCAGAGCATTCACGGCGTAGCCGAAGAACTCGAAACCCTCTTGGCCGCGCCGAATGGCCTCGGCCTGGTCCTCATGAATCGAGAACCCGGCGACCAGGGCGATGTTCGCATTGACCGTGTGGCCGACCGGCACACAATCCTCCGACATGATGGTGTCGTAGTAGATGTCGACCCAATTCTTGGCCTCTGCCGGGTCGAAGAAGTTGAAAGCCAACGCGCCGAGTCCGTTCTGGGCGGCGACACGGATCGTGTCCCGATTGGTGCAAGCCATCCACATCGGCGGGTGTGGCTTCTGATGGGGCTTCGGGATGACGTTTCGGCAAGGGAGCGAGAAGTTGGCGGACTCGTAACCCGGGTATGGGTCGAGAACCATCATGTTCGCAATCTGCTCGGCAGCCTCGAGAGACATGGCTCGCTTCTGCTTGGCGGGAATGTCGAAGGCGTGAAGCTCGAGACGAGTAGCACCCTCACCGATACCCAGATCGACCCGCCCGTTCGACAAGAGATCGAGTGTCGAAACGCACTCGGCAGTACGCGCCGGATGGTTGTAATTGGGGATCACCTGGCGGATGCCGTGGGCCAGTCGGATGTTCTTGGTGAGGGCAGCAGCAGCTCCGAGGAATACCTCCGGAGCCGACGAGTGCGAGTACTCGTCGAGAAAGTGATGCTCTACCTCCCAGGCGTAATGAAAACCGAGGCTGTCGGCAAGGACGACCTGCTCGAGTGCCTCCTGGAGGAGCTGTCGCTCATCGTCCTCGCTCCATGGTTTTGGAAGCTGGTGCTCGTAGAAGACGCCGAACTTCATGGCCGTTGGCCCTCGACGCACAGGTCGACGCGCGTGAGCCTGCGGCCGAGAGCAGGCCTGGGTGCACTCGTCATACCTCGACCGTAGCGCCGTCGGTTCGGTCGAGACACGCTCAACCCTGGCCGGCCTCGAAACGGTGCTCGACAAGAATGTCGTTCCGCCAGTTTCGGCCGCTGATGTCTACCGTGAGTTCGCCACCTTCATCGGTCACCGTGATCACGCCGAACTGGCCTCCGCCGGGGAAGGCGCCATGACTGTACGGTCCGCCCTTCGACGACCCAGGCCGGTCGAGAGCCGCGGCGTGGAGAACCGGGAAGCCTCCAGCCGCAACCGATGAGAAGTCGCTGTTGGCACCGTCGTCGATCGCCACCATGTGAGCGTCCCCGGAGACCATCAGGAGCGACTCGTGGAGTCCGTCGGCTGCGATGAAGTCTGCAAGTTCGGCGCGCTCGGAGGCGTAGGCGCCCCAGTCGTCGCCGTTGCCTTCCGCCTTCGAGGCGGCGATCCATGGGACCGGGTTGACCCAGACCAGAAGTTCGTGATCGCGGTTGCCGGCGGCAAGTTGTGACTTCAGCCATTCTTTCTGCGCCGCGCCCAGCATGCTTCCCGGAGTCTGACCCTCGCCGGGGGCACGTCCAGACCGGGCATCGGTGAGCACGAACCTGACGCGGCCGATGGTGAACGCCTGATACAAGGGTGATTCGGAGGCAGCGAGGCTGTAGTGCGGAACATATTCCCTGTAGGTGGCCATCGCGGCAGGGCGGGAATCGCTGGCCGAGTCAGCGCCGCCGTAGTCGTGATCGTCCCAGACGTATCCCACGGGGCATCGCTGGAACATGGCTGCCTGGGCGGGCTGGCCAAGCGTGTGGTCCATGATCTGACGAAACGCATCCTGGTCGTTGCGGGCGATGTCCCCGTAGTGCATGTCGCCGTCGATGATGACCATCTGCGGATCGAGTGTCCGGATCGTGTCGAACACGGCGCCGTTCGAACCGGTTCTCGCACACGAGGCCACAACAACGGTGAAGGTCGCCGCCCCACTTGGATGGGTGCGGAATGTGCCGATCCGTTTGCGATCTGGTTCGCCATCAACCACGAACGCGTAGTGGTAGGTGCTGTCAGCCTCGAGGCCGTCGAGCTGGACTCGGACGAACCCCTCGTCGTCGGCGGCCGCGGGAACGGTGGACGGGTTGGTCATGGTGGGTGCGGTGCTCACCTCCATGGAGACGGTGCTGTCATCGTTCTCGAGGCGAGTCGTGACTACCGCGCTGTCCGTGGTTACAGCTCCGCACCACAACCACTTGACCGGCGAGCCGCTCACAGCGGATACCACCGAGCTGGGGTGTGTCGGTCCGTAGATCCGGTCGAACAGCCACTGACCTACCCGGACGCCCCCGACGGTCGCCACACCGAGAATTGCCAGTCCACCCAACACGTCGCGTCGTCGGAGGAGTGGCCGGGGATGTTCATCTGGAGCACGGTGGAACTGCTCGTCGCGCAGCTCGAAGAGGCCGACGACCAGCCAGAGCACGGCCGGTATGAGGAAGCCGACGAACACCAGCACCGCGTCCGTGAGCACGAGCTGTCGCCCGGCGAACACCACCAGCCCGCCGGCGGTGAACACGGCGATGGTCCCGCCGACGAGTTTCCATCTGAGAGCGACCAATGCCCCAACTGCAAACAGCGCCATGAAGACGGGCTGCTCGTTGAGGTCGAACGCGTCGCCACCGGGCCGGTGTCGAAGCCATGAGAACTCCTGATCGAGGGCGAGCGTGGCGATCATCGCCAGTGCCAGCCCGGTAGCGAGCACGTGGCTGGCGTGCAGAATCCAGTGGGGGATGTGGATCCTCCCCGGTCGCATCCTGTTCTGGCCCATGTCAGCCCGCTCCGGGCCGACTGAGTCGCTCAGACGTCACTGGCGACACGGCTGGCGCAGTCCTCACATGCCTCGTGCTGCAGATCCCTCGACGCAGCGCTGTAGACAACCGTCAGCAAGGCCACTGCGATCAACACGCCCGCGACCTGGTCGGTGGGCCAGTGGCCCCCGGTACGAACTGTGTCGCCCCATGCCACAACCCAGAGAGCGAACGCGGCAAACGCGGTGGCTCTCATTGCCCACGCGTTGCCCGTGAAGACACGAACGGCGAGTGGAAGCATCCCCATCAGGAGTGTCAGTTGGATGGAGTGCCCTCCGGGATACGAGGTGAACTCGCCGGCATGTGCGCTGAACGGCGGCCGCTCCCGGTGAACGACCCAACTCAGGACGAGGTTGGAGAGGCCACCGAGGATGATCGCCGCAGGCCACGCGATCGCGACGACACGACATCTCAGCAAGCCCAGGCCGATCAGGATGGCAAGCGGGATGATCACGATCGGCTGGCCCAGCCGGTTGAGCCACTCGGGCCCCCACCGGTCGGTGTCCTCCGAGGCTTCGATCCAGTCGAGGTACAGCGGCTCATCGATGGCGAGGAGGACGTCCTCCGCGACGATCGCAAGCAGGCCACCCAGCGCGACGACCGCGAGCATGCCGAAGATCGCCAGACGGGCCGGGTCCGACACTGACGCCCAAGCGGAGTGTTCGCGAGCGGGCCTTCCGGGAGCGAGGGTTCGCACGGTTGTGGGCACGTTGGGCCAGGTGTGTGCGGCCCAACCGAGCGCTACGCCCATCACTGTCAAGGTGGCGACACCCGTAGCCGACAGGGCGAATGCGACGACCGACCCGGTCGCCTCGCCGAAGTAGGCGTCGAGTGAGGTCGCCAGCAGAATCCCGGCGATCGTCAACAGGACAGCTGCCCCAATTAGGTACTCACGTCGTGGGCGTAGTCCGGTCGGTCGCCTGAGCACGTGGTCGTACCCGTGGATCGCGCCTTCGGACATCATCGCGGCGACGGGCGCAGCTTGGCGCTGGAGCCGTTCGCGGCCGCGTGTGCTGCTGATGGATTCGGTCAACCCGATGAGGATCGACATTAGGGCGCCGGCGCCCATCAGCCCGGC
>JBPCTU010000606.1:0-7944 GCA_051011515.1 Acidimicrobiales bacterium | reverse complement strand
GCCCGCGACCTCGCGATTGATCTCGGCACGGCCAACACGCTCGTCTACGCGCGTGGCAAGGGAATCGTCCTGAACGAGCCGTCAGTTATCGCGCTCAACAAAAACAGCAGCGAAGTCCTTGCCATGGGCCACGAGGCATGGCAGATGATCGGACGCACTCCGAGCTACATCGTCGCGGTGCGGCCGCTCCGCAAGGGCGCCATTACCGACTTCGACGTAACCCAGCGAATGATCAGGCTGCTGCTGCAGCGGGTTGGGGTAAGTCGCTTCAACCGACCCCGTGTCGTCATCTGTGTTCCGTCGGCCATCACCGCGGTCGAGCGGCGTGCTGTCACCGAGGCGGCTCGGCGCGCGGGTGCAGCAGAGGCTCAACTGATCGAACAGCCGTTGGCGGCCGCGATCGGCGCCGGACTTCCCATCAACGAGCCGATTGGCAACATGGTCGTCGATATCGGGGGCGGCACAAGCGAGACGGCGTTGATCTCGATGGGCGGTGTTGTCGCTTTGGAGGCCGTGCGCGTCGGGAGCTTCGACATCGACGCTGCCATTCAGTCGTACATCAGAAGAGAACATGGCATCGCGGTGGGTGAAAGAACCGCCGAAGAGATCAAGATCACCATCGGATCAGCCGCACCCACCGACGGCGAGTTACGCGCCGAGGTACGAGGCCGTCATCTGATGAGCGGCCTTCCCGAGACGGTCGTTCTGACGCCCTCCGAAGTCAGGGAAGCGATCGACGAGCCGGTGTCCGCGATGGTCGATTCGGTGCTGGCATGCCTGTCGCAGGCACCACCCGAGTTGTCCCAGGACCTCATCCTCGAGGGGATCCACCTGGTCGGAGGCGGCGGGCTCCTGCGGGGCCTCGACCAGCGCCTGTCGCTCATGGCCGACGTGCCCGTTCACCTGGTCGACGCGCCGCTTCAGGCGGTTGTGCTTGGCGCCGGTCGTTGCATCGAATCCTTCGAGTCGGTGCAGGCCATGTTCATGGGGTCCAAGCCCGCATCGAGATAGCTACTCCGAAGCGGCGAGGAGATCCTCGGCGGCTTGCCTGACCTGCCAATCTCGGTCCTCCAGGGCTTGTCGTAGTGTCGAGGTGACCTCGGGCGAATCGAACGGCGCCAGCGCAATGATGGCGCGCCGTCGCACCGTTGCCTTGTCCTTCGTGGCTTCCAGGATGGCCGGCAGGGCGACGACGTCGCCGATCGCGCCAAGCGCCGCCACCGCCGCCTCTCGACAGAGTGGATCGTCATGATCACGGGACACGGCCATCAGGACCGGCACGGCATCACGTGCGTCGGTGCCCCGCTCGCCGCTGGCCCAACAGGCAGTTTCGACGACCCCGGCTGCGTCGTCACCCAGCAGGACCTCCAACGGCACTCGTAAGTCTGACGCTGCGATCTCGGCGACGGCCGCCCTCACCCGAGCCGAGTGGTCGCAGTAGCCGCGCACCACCTCCTCGTCTTCAAGCACCCCACCCGAGGCCAAGACCCTGAACACCGTCGCCCTCACCCGATCATCCCGATGTTGGGAGCGGGCGCGCACCGCCTCGTAGTCGCCAATAGCCGCGGCGGCAAGGATCGCTTCCCGTTCAGCAACGGCGGCAGCGGATGGCCGTGGCGCCTCGGGCCAACCTGCCGCCATTGGGGTCAGCCGACCAGGAGTTCGAGCACGATCCGCGCAGCGAAGAAGGCAACTCCGATGCTGACCGCCAGCATGACGCCCATCAGCGCCACCAATACAACGATTCCGACCAAGCTGCCGACCCGGTGGTACCAGCGGACGTGCGCATTGATGCCGGTTACTGCCCGGTGCTTTGACAGTGGATCGCTCGTCGCAAAAGGGTTGCGAATCGGCCGTGGCGGCGGCCGGTCGGTGGGTTCGCCACGGGCCATCAACGTCATCAGCTCCACCGCGACACGGGTTGCGGCCTCGCGTGGCGAAGTTGGGGGCGCGGTACGGAAAAGCCCGGATCCCGTGGCAGAGTTAAGGGGCAGCGGTCGAGATTGAGCTCGGGAACCGAGCATCGACATAACGGCGATGGTCGCCAAGAGGACGAGAGTGAGCATCGACGACACAGCAACGTCAACGGTACCTGCCGACGACGTGCCCACCGCACCTTCGCCGCCTCCAGCCGACGAATCGAAGTTGTCCTTCGGTTGGATCGTGGCGGGTCTGGTGCTCGCCGCCCTTGTCGCGATCGTGCTCTTCGTGACCCTTGTGAGGGTGTCCGCCATAGGTATCGACGAATACATCGTTGCTCCCGGAAGCGCTACTGACACCGCCGATGCGGTCGTGGTGAGTGGAGCCGAGACATTCGATCCTGAGGCCGAGATCGCATTCACGACGGTGACTATCAGCCGAAGCGCGTCTATCTGGGAGTGGTTCTGGGCCCACTTCGACGACGCCTCGGAAGTCGTACCCGCCGAGGACATAGATGGGACTCGTACCCGCGAGGAAACCCGCGAGGTTACGCAATTCCAGATGAACCAGTCTCAGGACACTGCGACGCTTGTTGCTCTGGACCTCCTCGGGTTCGAGGTCGTGCCCGAGGTCGAGGGAGCCTTTGTTCTCCAGCTGGTTGCCGACAGCCCTGCCCAAGAGGCGCTGCAACTCGGGGACCTCATCACCGAGGTTGACGGCGCTCCGGTTCGCTCTTCAGAAGACCTCGCCGAGGCCATTCAGTCGTTGGAGCCCGGCGACACTGTAGAAATTTCCCTACAGAGAGCCGCAGAAGACGGCCGCGACGGCTCGGATTCCTCGGCGGAGTCGATGGAGGTGACCATTCGGCTCGCAGAACATCCTGAGATCGAGGGAGCGGGTTTCCTGGGTGTCAGCATCGAGACCCCGGTCCGGGCCGACGCTCCCTTCGAGGTCGGTTTCGAGGTCGGGCGGGTGCGCGGACCCTCGGCCGGGCTTGCCTTCTCGCTGGCGATCGTTGACGTATTGTCCGAAGGCGAACTCACCGGCGGAATCGACATCGCCACAACCGGAACAATCGACCGATTTGGCAACGTCGGAGCGGTGGGCGGCGTGCCTCAGAAGATCGAGGCGGCGCACCGTGCCGGCATAGAGCTGTTCCTCGTTCCGCCATCCGAGCTGGTCGACGCGGTCGAGGCAGCCGATGGCCGATTGGAGGTTCGGTGCGTGCAGACTCTCGATGACGCCGTGTTGGTCCTCATCGAGTTTGGCGGCAATGGGCTCGATGTTCTGGAACAGTTCGGTGCTCCACCACTGGACCCGTCACCCAGTCTGGTCGATCCAGAAGACGGGTTCCTCGGTTGCGCCGAGGCCGAGGCGCTGGTCGAAGCTGGTTGATCCCAGCCGCGACACCAATCTGTAGAAGTACTACCGGTAGGATTCGAGCCCATGCGACCAGTCAGTGACATGCCTCCACCGCGCCGCCGTAGGCGCGTATCCCGGCGGTTCCGCGTGGTCATCGCAATTGCGATCGCCGCGCTGATCATTCTGGTCTTGTCTTTGCGAGGCATAGCCCGCTTCTATACCGACTACCTGTGGTTCGACTCACTTGGATACACGTCGGTATGGCGCGGCGTGTTGCTGGCCCAGATCCTGTTGGCGCTGGTGTTCATCGCGTTCATGTTCATCTTGCTCTGGGTGAACCTGTATCTGGCCGATCGCATTGCGCCGTCGTTCAGACCACCTGGCCCAGAAGAAGACTTCGTTCGGCGATACCACGACACCATCGGCACTAGAGCCGGTCTGGTCCGCATCGGCGTTGCCGGGTTGTTCGCTCTTTTCTGGGGGGTTGGCGCCGGCAGTCGTTGGCAGGACTGGCTTCTGTACCGGAACCGCGTCGACTTCGGCGAAAAGGACCCTCAGTTCGGCGTCGACATCGGCTTCTATGTCTTCGAGCTGCCCTTCATCACGTTCTTCATCAACTGGCTGTTCACCGCATTCGTCGTCGTCCTCATAATCACCGCCGCGGCGCATTACTTGAATGGCGGCATACGCGTCAACGCGCCGATCCAACGAGTGACGCCTCAGGTGAAGGCCCACGTTTCGGTGCTGTTGGCGATCCTGGCGCTCATCAAGGCCGCCGACTACTGGTACCAGCGGTACTCGCTCAACTTCTCATCGCGTGGTGTGGTGGACGGAGCCAGCTACACCGACGTCAACGCGCAGCTACCGGCCATCAAGCTGTTGATATTGATCTCGTTGGCCGCCGCGATCTTGTTGATCGTGAACATCTGGCGTCGTGGCTGGGTTCTGCCCGTGGTGGCCGTGGGCCTTTGGGCGTTCGTTGCGATCGTCATGGGCAACATCTATCCAGCGGTCTACCAACGCCTGGTGGTCGAGCCCAACGAGCTTGCTCGCGAGAGCGAGTTCATCACCAGAAACATCGACGCAACCCGGGTCGCGTACGGATTCACCTCTGTCGATGACGACGGCAGCCAGACCCCATTGGGCAGCATTGAGTTCGACTTCGATCCAGAGACTGGTGAGCTCACGCCCGAATTCTTGCGCGAGAACGTGGCAACGCTCGAGAACGTCCGCTTGTTGGATCCGGGCATTGTGTCTCCCACCTACTCTCGGCGCGAGGTCGAGCGAGACCAATTCCAGTTCGCAGACGATCTCGACGTCGACCGCTACGTGGTCGATGGCGAGCAACGCACGGTGGTCGTGGCAGCTCGTGAGCTCAATCTGAGCGGCGTGAGGTCCGGCTGGGAGAACCAGCACGTCTCCTTCACCCACGGTTACGGGCTCGCCATCGCACCGGCCAATGAAGTCACCAACGACGGTGAACCGAACTTCCTCGTCGGCGGCCTGCCCACGAGAGTGGACAGTTCCATCGATGTCGGACTGGCAGGCGACGCAGAGTTCCAGCCAAGGATCTACGTCGGCGAAGGGCTGGGTGGTTACGCGATCGTCCAGACAGAACGGTGTGAGGTCGACTTCCCGCTTCAGGGCGGCTCCAGCGGCGATCTGAGCGACAGCCCCGACGTGGGCGTCGGCGACATCGAACTCGATGACAGCTCCGGGTTGCAGTGTGGAGAGTCTGGCTCGAACCAGGAGTACTACTACGACGGCGACGATGGAGTCGAGGCAGGCGGGATCTTCAGGCGGCTGGCGTTTGCGTTGCGGTTCCAGGACCTGAACCCCATCTTCTCCGGTCTCATCAACGACGAGTCCAAGTTCGTTTACAACCGCGACGTTCAAACTCGAGTTCGCGAGCTTGCTCCGTTCCTGGAGTTCGACGCCGACCCCTATCCGTCCATCGTCGACGGTCGGATCGTCTTCATCATCGATGGGTACACGACCACCAACAACTATCCCTATTCCCAGTCCGCCGATCGGAGCTCGTTGCCCAACGGTAGTGACCTCCGGAACAGCTTCAACTACGTCCGGAACTCGGTGAAGGTCGTGGTCGACGCCTACAACGGCGACGTCGATTTCTTCATCGTCGACGAGACCGATCCGATCATCCAGGCATACCAGGGTGCGTTCCCCGACCTTTTCAAGACTCGCGACGACTCCCAGTTCAGCGAGGAACTGATCTCGCATCTGCGTTACCCCGAAGACCTCTTCCGGATTCAAACGAACATGTGGGCCACCTACCAGCTCACCGAAGCCGAGAGCTTCTTCGATGACACCGCAGCCTGGAGTGTCGCACTCGATCCAGGTAGCGAGCTCGAGTCCACTGGCGCAAGCCAGACAACGTCAGCGACGGGTCTCCCGATCATCACCAACGGCGACCGGATCCCGCCGTACTACCTGCAGATGCGCCTGCCAGGCGAAAACGACCAAGAATTCGTCCTGTTGCGCCCGTTCGTCCCGAGCTCCCGCTCAGGCCAGGACCTCCGCCAGGAGCTGACGGCTTTCATGGTCGGCCGTATTGACGACGATGGCCGTCAAAGCCTGGCCTCGTACACGCTGCCAGGCACAGCGATCGATGGACCGGTTCTGGCCAACGCGGCGATGTTGAACAACCCCACTGTTGCCGAGCGGACAACGCTGCTCGGCCAACAGGGCTCCAACGTCCGCTTGGGCAACATGTTGTTGGTGCCGATGGACGACACGAGCGGCGACGATCGCATCGTGTACGTACGCCCGCTTTACGTCGACGCCCAGGGCGACTTGCCGCTGCTGCGTTTCGTGATCGTGTCCTATGACGACACCGTTCGGATGTGTCCAACACTCGAATTGGCTCTAGGTGCGCTGTTCGTGAGCGAAGCGAACCTGGGCGACGACTGCAACGGGGTTCGTTCGCCGCTCACCGGGAACGTGATCATCGTGAATACCGGCGACGACGGCGTCAGCAACGGCGAGGAGACTCCGGACGACGGGGACGAGTCCGAAGCTTCGCCGACCCCCGCGCCGACTCCCACCCCTGCCCCGACTGCTACACCTGCGCCGACGCCTACGCCTGCGCCGACTCCGACGCCGGCTCCGCCGCCGCCGGCCGACGCTCAGACTCTTCTCGAGCAGTCCCAGGCGGCGTTCGATGCGGCCAACGAAGCCCTCGCCGAGGGCGACCTGGGCCTCTACCAGGAACTCGTCGACGAGGGCCAGACGCTGCTCGAACAGGCGTTGGCACTCATCGATGATGCGGCCGCGCAGGCGACGCCTGTGCCGGTGCCGACCCCCCCCTCCGAAGGCGCCTGAGCTACAACACGCGCTTGATGCGGACACCGCCAGGTGCCGGAATTCCAACTGGGAGTGGAGTGGCTGGGCGGTAGCGTCGAGACCCTGTGGCCGAGGACCAAGCGACCGACCAGAGCCGACTGATTCGACGCGGGTTGGCACTCTCGTGGATGTACGTCCGCGCCCACCCTGTGCTGTTCACGCTCTCCTGTGTCGGTTCGGTGATCATGGCGGCCGGTACCGTCGCCTCCACGGTGGCGCTGGGCTGGCTCACCGACGATGTCGTCCTGCCCGCTTTCGACGGGACCGAGGCCACTCGCAGTCAGAGCGCCGTCATTGCGGCGGTTCTGCTGGTCACGCTGGCGAGATCGGCCGGCGTAGTGATGCGCCGCTACTTCGCGGGACGCACGGTCTACCGGTGCAAGGACGATCTGCAGATCGGACTTGGCAAGAAATATCTGGGTCTGCCGGCTGAGGAAGTGAGGGCAGCCGAGAAGGGGAAGATGCTCGCCCATGTGGACAGCGACGTCGAGGTGGCCACGGACCTGTTGAGCCCGCTTCCTTTCACTATCGGCGTGTTGGCCTTGTTGGGCATGTCCGTCGTGTCGTTGGCACTGGTCGACTGGGTTCTGATGATCGTGGCAGTTGCGCTGCTTCCCCTTATCGCAATCGTGAACCAGTTGAACGCGGTGGCAGCCAAGGGACCTGCGGTGGACTCTCGGGAGAGCGTTGGCAGGCTGTCGACGGTGGCCGCGGAGAGTTTCGACGGCGCAGTGATCGTCAAGACACTGGGACGTGAGGTGGAGGAACTCGATCGGTTCTCCATCGAGGCCGGCGCGCTCCGCGATCACTCCATCCGCCTCGGGAGGGTCCGGGCGATCTTCGCGTCATCGCTCGACCTTCTACCTGATATCGGCGTCGTGGTTCTCGTCGTGCTGGGCGCAGCCCGCGTGGGTTCGGGCGACATCTCGACGGGTCAACTCGTTCAGGCCGTCGCGCTGTTCTCGTTGCTGGTCTTCCCTCTCAGGGTGATCGGGTTCTTCTTCGGCGACATGCCGCCTTCTGTCGTGGCCTATGACCGCATCCGTGGTGTTCTCCAGCGTCCCGACCGCCGACCTCACGGAGCGAGCGAACTCGGAGCGGGACCGATCGGCGTGCATGTAGACGCGATTTCAGTGAGCCATGGGGAAACACCGGCGGTGGCCGATGTGACATTGGACGTTGCACCAGCGGAGGTCGTTGCCCTGGTGGGGCACACCGGCTGTGGGAAGAGCACCTTGCTCTCGGCGGTCGCCGACATGGTCGTGCTCGACGCCGGCGAGATCCGCCTGAACGGCACGC